>JAJXZM010000473.1 GCA_021780055.1 Acidobacteriota bacterium | reverse complement strand
TCGGGCGCGGAATGGCGGGTTGTTTTTGTAACTCACGGTCCGCTCGATGGCGCTACGGCCCTTGTGATAGCGGCAGGCAAACGCACTGCGATGAAAATGGAACATCTCGGGAAAGAATATGACTTTTTTCGCCGGTTTTAGAGCAGAAAAAATAAAAAAGAATACCTTTTTTAAAAAACGAACCGGGGAAGTTATTGAAAACAATAGGAAATACCTAAAAAACGAACCGGAACGAACCTGAAAACGAAGCGGGGAAGTTGTTGAAAACATTAGAGCCTTGAAAAAACGAACCGGAAACGAACCAAAAAACGAAGCGGGCCATGTTGTTGAAAATAAAGAGTTGCTGAAAACGGACCTATAACCAATTCAGGCTGACCCATCGACCTACGTTCGGGGCCATTTTGCTTCTTCCAGCCGCTGCCCGGGCCTTGGACGGTGCATGCCCTTTCAATTTATGATTTAATGAGCGATCGGTTTAGGCCTATTAATGGGAAAGAAACGTTCAGGTGGTTGGAATCCAAAGGAATGGGTGAGCCTGGTGCCTTACGGGCTCAACCAGCAGCACCCCAACGGCTACAAGGACATCCTGGAAACCATCTGGGAAAACCGCGACAACCTGCGCTACGCGTGGCGGATCCTCAGGGACGGCTGCTGCGACGGTTGCGCGCTGGGCACCCAGGGCATGCACGACTGGACCATGGACGGCATCCACCTGTGCGGCTTGCGCCTTCGGCTCTTGCGGCTGAACACCATGCCGGCCATGGACTGGCGTCTGCTGGAAGACGTCGAGCCGTTGCAGGGCAAGAGCGAGCAGGATTTGCGCCGTCTCGGGCGGCTGGCTGTGCCCATGGTTCGGCAGCGGGGCGAAAAAGGTTTCCGGCGGGTTACCTGGAACCAGGCCATTGCAATTATCGCCGAAAAACTGCGCCAGACCGACCCGCGCGGCCTCGCCTGGTACCTCACTTCTCGCGGCCTTACCAATGAGGCCTACTACGCCCACCAGAAAGTGGCGCGCTTTATCGGCACCAACCACATCGACACCAGCGCGCGCATCTGCCACGCTCCCAGCACGAACGCGCTGATGGAAACCGTCGGCTGCGCCGCCACCACCTGCAGCTACCGCGACTGGATTGGAAGCGATCTGGTGATTTTTGTGGGCACCAATGTCGCCAACAATCAGCCGGTGGCTACAAAGTATCTCTACTACGCCAAAAAGGCGGGCACGAAGGTCTTTCTGGTGAATCCCTATCTCGAGCCCGGCATGGAGCGCTACTGGGTGCCGTCGGTCACCGAGAGTGCCCTGTTCGGAACGCGCATCGCCGACGATTTCTTCCAGGTACTGCCGGGCGGCGACATCGCCTTCTTCTACGGCGTGCTGAAATACCTGATTGAAAACAACTGGGTGGACCGCGACTTTATCGACGACCGCACCACGGGCTGGCGCGCGCTGGAAAAGAAGACCCGCAGCCTGCGCTGGGAAGACCTGGAGCGCGACTCGGGCCTTACGCGGGCGGACATGCTGCGCTTTGCCGAAGCCTTCGGCAAGGCCCGCAGCGCCGTCATTGTCTGGAGCATGGGCATTACTCACCACCGCTACGGCAGCGACAACGTGCGAGCGATCGTCAACCTGCAACTGGCGCGCGGCAACGTTGGGCGGTCGCACACCGGCCTGATGCCTATCCGCGGACACAGCGGCGTGCAGGGCGGCGCCGAAATGGGCGCCATGCCCGGCGCTTACGTGATGGGGTCTCCGGTGAGCGATGAAAACGCCGACAAGTTCGGTTCGCCCGACCTCTGGGGCTTCCGGCCGCCCGCGTGGAAGGGCATGGGCGCCGCGGAAATGATTCTGGGCGCCGAACGCGGAGAGATCGACATGCTGTGGCAGAGCGGCGGCAATTTTATGGACACTCTGCCGGAGCCCGGGCGTGTTCGAGAGGCGCTGGCCCGCCTGAGGCTGCGCGTCCATCAGGATATTGTGTTGAATCCCACCATGCTGGTCGATCCCGGAGAAACCGTTGTCCTGCTGCCTTCGCGCACCCGCTACGAACAGCGCGGCGGCGGGACAGAAACCAGTACCGAGCGACGCGTGATCTACAGCCCGGAAATACCCGGCCCGCGGCCGGGCGAGGCCCGCGATGAGTGGGAAATTCCGGTCATGCTGGCTCGGCACATGGACCCGGACGGGGCCGCAAAAGCGTTTCCCTGGAAGGACACCGGCGACATTCGAGCGGAAATTGACCGCGTCTGCCCCACCTATCGCGGCATCGGAAGGCTGTGCAAGAAAGGCGACAGTTTCCAGTATGGCGGGCCCCACCTTCTGGCTGAAAGCTTCGCCACCCCGAGCGGCAAAGGCCAATTCTCGGCTATTGAGCTGCCCCAGGAGCAGGTCCCGAAAGGTAAATTCCTGCTGAGCACGCGGCGAGGCAAGCAATTCAACAGCGTCGTGCTCGGCGAGGCGGACCCGCTGAACGGCGCACGGCGCGACGATGTTCTGATGGCCGCCGAGGACGCCCAACGGCTTGCATTGCGGGCGGGCGATACGGTGGTTCTGCGGAATGAGCACGGCAGTTTCCGCGGCCGGGTCAAAATTGACCGCATCAAACCGGGAAGCCTGCAGGTCCACTGGCCGGAAGGCAATGTGTTGATTCCTTACGAGCGGCTCGATGAGAGTGGCGTTCCCGATTACAATGCGGTGGTAGAAGCGTCGCGGAAGTAGGAAGCTGGAGGCTAATAATGGAGCCTAGATTCGCGGTTGCTTATTGCGCAGCCGGATGCGCTGCGTTGCTCAGACCCAGCTTCTGCCGCACAAAATCGATCAGCTCATCACTTAACTCATCGGGGCGAGAGAGAGGAAACGCTGGCTTGCTGCGGAGCAAGGCGGGATCGATGCCCGGCCAGGCATTCCCACTGCCGGCTGATCCAAGCGTGACCAATGCGTCGGCCCGCTCCAGGTACTTCCGGGCGGAGGTCTTAAAATCGCTTTGCGAAAGATCAAGCACAAAAAGGTAGAGCGCGGGGTCCAGGTGTCCCAGGACGCTGTTGCTTTCGATCATCACCCACCGTTCGCCGCGCAATGCACGCATCAACGATGGAAAGGCCCGGTGGAGCTGTCCCTCGCGAACCCGCAGCCAAAAAGAGCGGCGCGCGCCTGCCTGGAGGAAACGGCGCGTGTCGCCGCGCCCGGTGCGCTCGCGTTCTTCGGTGAGGACGAATCCGTGTTCACCCGGATCACAGGAACAGGCTTCTCCGTCAAGAGAACAGATGCCGTGGCCGTATTGCGTGATCTTTACCGCGGCCCAATCCGGCGGATGTACGCGGCGAATCAGTTGTGCCATCACCGATGTCTTGCCGATATTGCGGGAATGGCCGCCCACAACAACCGTCGTCATAGTAATTACCGCCGGGGATTAGCTGCTGGCCCAAAGCGCAGAGAAGCGGATTCATGCGTTGCTTCGGGTCCGGTCCAGGCAATGAGGAGGCCGTAGAGCGTGGCGAAATTCCGTGGGCGCCAGAAAGCGGCAGGCCGCTGCCCGGCCCACTCGCGCCGTTACAAGGCGCTTCACTACTCAACGAGGCGAAATCCAAACCCCTCAGGGCTTGTGTTTCGCTTCCTCTGTTTCCTCAGACCTGTTCATCGGCCCAGGACCGGGCATGTGGCATTGACCGTCGAAATACCCGCCGGGTTCAATAAAGAGAGAAGCTGTATAGATGTCGCCCAGCA
>JAJXZM010000435.1 GCA_021780055.1 Acidobacteriota bacterium | reverse complement strand
TTCCCCTGGCTTACCATCCGGTTCCGCTATTTCGTTTTCTTTCCGCTGTTTCCATCCATCTTTCTGGCTTCCTGGGGAGGCTTCTACCTCTACCAGCACTTCCAGCAAGACGTGTTTTTCACAGACAAGATCCACGGTTGGCTGGAACGACCGGGAGCGCGCGGCTTGCGGGGGAAGCTCCGGTTGGCGGTCTTGAACCGGCCCGCCTGCGTGTTTGCGGCTGTCGCCACATGGTGGAGCCCGCTTCACGCGTACGTTTTTCTCAGTAAAGACCAGGAATTCACACTGCTTTCGCTTCTCAAATCGCTCGCCATCGGATCCCTTTTTTGCGCACTCTTCTGGGGCCTGGTCGGAGATTCTTTTGTCTTTTCCTACGGTTTGTTGAGAGCAATCCTGCATTGATTTTTTGCAGGAAATTATGAGGTGAAATTGTGAACGTTTTTATTACAGGATCGACAGGTTTTCTGGCTGGGGAACTGGCCGTTCTCCTGTCCAAGAGGCCTCGAATTCGGCGGCTTTATTGCCTGGTTCGGGCCAACGACGACCAGAAGGCCTGGAGCCGCCTTCAACAGCTTTTCCAGTTCCACGGGGACGCTTTTGACACCACCAAGGTTATTCCGGTGGTCGGCGACCTGGCCGACAGCTCGCTGGCGGAGAAACTCTGCCGCCTGAAGGATCTGGGCGAGGTTGATACGGTAATTCACGCCGCGGCCGACACGTCATTTGCTCCGTCTTCCACCGAAAGCGTTGAGAAGATCAATATCGGTGGAACGCACCAGATTCTGTGGTGGGCACAGTCGCTCCCGAACCTGGAAACTTTCGTCTACATTGGAACGGCAAGCATTTGCGGGACAGACCTTACGCACTGCAACATCCTGGAGGACGATTCGCCCTCTACCAGCGCGGCCCACGTGGTGCGGTATTGCTACACTAAAATGGTTGGCGAGATGAACGTCACGCGCGACTGGACACCGCGCTCTTACGTTATTCTGTGGGCGCTGGCGGCGGTCAACACCATTCGCCTGATCCCGTCAAATCCCGGAGCGCACCTCGACATCATCCCGGTGGATTACACTGCCCACGCCATTGTGGAACTGCTCTTCGCCAAACGGAACTGGACCACCTATCACATCTCCGCAGGCAAACAATCTTCTTCCACTCTGGAGGCGATTCTCACCGCGGCCGATGATTCAGGCGACGGCCGGCCTCCCTTCAAGTACGTCCGACACGAACTCCTCCAGCAGATGAAGAAGTGGCCCAAAAAACTCCTGCCACACAGCGAACTGCTGAATCCTGAATACGCCAGATACCTGGATTACTGGAATACTACTTTCAACGGCAACGGCAACCTGCGGATGCTTGCAACCGCCATGGGGCCTTACTTCCGGTTTATGGATCTGGACCAGACCTTCGACAGCTCTCGTTTGCTTGCAGACACCTCCATCGGCGCGCCCCCGCCGGCGCATGAATACGTAAAGAAAACCACGCGGCACCTGAACAAGATTGACCTGACTGCCGGCGCGCTCGATCCGTAGTCCGGTGGGTTACCAATCTAAGATGGCGCCGTCGGCGGCGCGGATATTGGCGGAGTGGATGACTTCCTGCTGGAAGGGATGTTTGGCGGCTTCCTTTTCACTGACACTGATGCCGAGGCCGGGGCTTTCCGTCTTCAGCCAGTAGCCGTCGCGGGTTTCAAGCGAATGCTGCACCACATCCCACCGCCAGGGCACGTCGGTCAGCATGTCTTCCTGGATCAGGAAATTCGGCGTGGAGAGCGCAAAGTGCAGCGCCGCGGCGTTCGCCACGGGCCCCAGGGGGTTGTGCGGCGCCACGCCCATCAGATAAGCCTCGGCCATGGCCGCGATTTTCTTGCCCTCCAGCAGCCCGCCGCAGTGGCACAGGTCCGGTTGGATCACGTGGCAGGCATGCTGCTCGAAGATCTCGCGGAACTGGTGTCGCGTCACCAGGCGTTCTCCGGTTGCAATCGGCACGGACACAGCGCGCTTTACTTCCGCCATCGCCGCAACGTTTTCCGGCGGCACGGGTTCCTCACAGAAGAACGGGCTGAATTCCGCCGCCGCGTTGATGTACTCGACGGCCATGGCGGGCGTGGTCCGGCCGTGGAAATCGATCATGATGTCAACTGAATCGCCCACCGCGTCGCGCAGCTTGCCAATCACCGCAGCAAACTTCTTAACGTACGTCAGGTTCATCAGCGGCTCCGAGTACGGCACGCAGACCACTTTGACGGCTGAATAGCCCCGGCCCACAACCTGGCGCGCCAGGTCGATCACCGGCCCGGGATCAAAGCTCTCGTACACGGCCTTCATGTTTCCGCCGCCCAGGTGCGTGTACATTCGCACGCGGTCGCGAACCGCGCCGCCCAGCAGCTTGTAGACCGGCACACCGAGCGACTTGCCCAGAATGTCCCAGCAGGCCTGCTCGATGCCGCTGATGGCGCTCATGCCAATCACGCCCATTCGCCAGAATGACTGCCGGTAGAGCTTCTGATAAAGGTGCTCGATGCGCGTCGGGTCTTCGCCGACGGCCATGGGGGCGAGGTCTTCAATCGCTCCTACCACGGCGCGCGTTTTCCATTCGAGCGAGGCTTCGCCCCAGCCGAATAGTCCCGCCTGGTCGGTCTCCACCTTGACGAAGACCCAGTTCCTCATTTCCGCGTTGACCACCAGGCTCTTAATGGCTGTGATTTTCATTTTTCAGTCCATGGGATAGAGGCTGCACCCGCCGTCCACCAGCAGCGACGCTCCCGTCATGTAATCCGAAGCTTCAGAGCAGAGAAATATCATGGCGTCGGCTACGGATTCGGGGGTCTGCAAGACGCCCAACGGAATGGCCTTCTGCGCGCGCCGGCGATAATCGGGCTCGGTGTCCCATTGTCGCCGGGCCATGCCGACGCCCACAATGCCCGGAGCAACGGAGTTCACCCGGATTCCCTTCGGCGCGAGCTCGCGCGCCATGCCGCGCATCAGCATCTTCAACCCGCTCTTTGATACGTTGTAGGGAGTGATTTCGGGCCAGGGAACGTCCTGCACCCAGCTTGAGGTGAAGATGATCTTTCCCGTCGTGCCAGCCGCCACCATCACCCTCGCCGCCGCTTGCGCAACCAGAAACGCTCCCTTGAGATTCAGGTTGAGAATCCTGTCCCAGTCGCCGACCGAATAGTCGAGGATGGGACCACTCTGAACCATGCCCGCATGGCAGATCGCTATGTCCAGCCCTCCCACGGCCGAAACAGCGCGTTCAACGAGCGCGCGGGCATCGTCCGGCTGCGTCACATCGGCCTTGAAGTAGAGGCACCGGTCGGCAGCCCATCCGGCATTGCGAATGAATTCGGCAGCCTTCGCCTCTTCAAGAATGTCGTTCACTGCAACGGTAGCAGAAACCTCAAGCAGGCGCTCCACGACCACGCGGCCAATGGCTCCCAGGCCGCCGGTGATCAGGACGCGCCTGCCGTTGAGGCAATCTTTTGAAAAAGTTCCCATGGCTTTCCGCTTCCCTCTGAAATTGCGCTTCGCTATTCCGGCTTGCAAGCCGCCGATCCGTCAATCACCGGATTTATTCCGCATAGTTGAACTTTGTATCAATTTTCCGCGACTTTTGCTATATCCTCTTGCCGGGGCCATCGATGCCGTCGCCCGAAATAGAGTATTGGAGAAAACCCTGAACCATCTTGCATCGCTGCTGGGCATTCTGCTTATTGTTG
>JAJXZM010000095.1 GCA_021780055.1 Acidobacteriota bacterium | reverse complement strand
CGGTGTTTCGGATTGCCAGGGACTGGTGGACCGCCTGCTCGAAGAAGCCCACGTGGCGGTTGTTCCGGGGCCGGGCTTCGGCACCGATGAGCATGTCCGGCTTTCCTACGCGACCTCGATGGAGAACATCGAAGAGGGGTTGGAGCGGATGAAAAAGTTTTTCGGCGAACTCTGATTCGCTGCCGAAGGTTTTGAGCCGGATTATTCAGCGTCCGTCTTCAGACAGGAAGTTACCCAAACCAATGGGCCAGCCTGAAGCGCGGCGCGGGCCAGTTGACGGAACGCCATCCCCCTTCGCATGTTCTTATTCCACCTATGCCAAAACTGAACACGCCGCTCAAGCTTTCACCCATCTTCAAGCCGAAAATCTGGGGATTGGACGATCTCTCTCCATTGTTCGAGTGGCCCGAACCAGAAAAGATTGCTGATGACCGCGGGGCTTCCTCCCTGCCAGGTGAGAAGACCCTGATCGGCGAGGTGTGGATCACAGACGAAAGTTCAAGGGTCCTGAACGGCGCCGTTGCCGGCCTTACGCTGGGAGAGGTGTCAGCGAAGTATCGAAGCGAACTAAACGGGGCGAACTGGAAAGACCGCCGTTTTCCGATTCTTTCAAAATATATCTTCACCAGCGATTGGCTTTCGCTCCAGGTGCATCCGGATGACCAATACGCGCGCAAGCACGATCCTGGTAACCTGGGCAAGTGCGAGATGTGGTACATCCTGCACGCGGAGCCGGAGGCGGAAATCCTGCTGGCTCTGAAGCCTGATACGACTTTGGAAGACCTGAGGACCGCCTGTGAGCGGGGCCAAAGCAAGGACCTGCTTTATCGCTTTCATCCGAAAGCGGGTGAAGCGATTTTTGTGCCGCCCGGGACCGTTCACGCGCTGGGGCCGGGGATTGTACTCTTTGAGGCCGAAGAACATTCCGACATGACCTACCGGCTGGATGATTTTGGCCGGGTGGGCTTGGACGGGAAACCGCGCCCGCTTCACCTGGACAAAGGGTTTGGAGTCATCAAACCCGAGGCGCCGCCGCTCCGCAATCTGCCGCGGCGCGTGGTTCATGAAGACTTTGGTTCGCGCCGATATGTTCTTGCTTGCCCGTATTTTGCCGTGGAAGAATTGCGTTTGAGGGAGACGGGGCATTTCAAATCGTCACCGGAACACATGGAGACCCTTTCCATTGTCGCAGGTGAAGGGCGGGTGGAAACGGCGGCGGGCTGGATGGGGTACCAGCCAGGCGACACATGGGTGATACCGCCGGGAGCGGGGGCGTACCGGATTGCGCCGGTGGAAAAGACTCGCATCCTGAAGTTTTACGTCCCCGATGTGGACAGGGATTTCAAGCGGCCGCTCTCGCGCCGTGGATTCAAATCCGAACAAATCAAGTATATTCTTTTCAACTAGAACGATTATGAGCAAAGCAGTGCAATCACGGGGCTCGCTTTACGATCATGTTTACGTGGTGATCATGGCCGGCGGAAGCGGAACGCGCTTCTGGCCGTTGAGTCGCCGAAAGAAGCCCAAGCAGTTGTTGGGGCTGTTCGGAGACGCAACGCTCTTAGAGCAGACGGTCGAGCGCGTCAAGGGGATCGTGCCGCTGGAGCGGATCTATATTTTTGCCAACAGCATGGTGCGGGCGCAGATGGTTCGTCTGCTGCCGGGCATCCCTGGACGCCAGATTGTTGCGGAGCCCGCGCAACGCAACACCGCGCCCACCGTTGGCCTGGCGGCAAATGAGATCCTCAGCCGCGATCCGGACGGCATCATGGTCATCCTGCCCGCTGACCATGTGATTCAAAAGCCGGGAGCTTTCCGCAATGCGCTGAAGGCCGGCTGCCGATGGGCTTCAACGGAGGGCCGCTCAGTCGTTCTGGGTATTCAACCGACGCGCCCGGAAACCGGGTACGGCTACATCCGGCTGGGCGGGATTGCAAACAACGCCGGCCGGGAAAAAAATTATCGCGTGGAAAACTTTACCGAGAAACCCGGGCTTGCGGCGGCGCGGAGATATGTTGCCTCCAAACGCTATTTGTGGAACGCCGGAATGTTTATTTGGCGCGCGTCAACGCTGCTCGCGAACCTGCGGAAATTCCAGCCAGCGATGGCAGAGGGTCTGGACCAGATTGCCGCGTCGGGCGGCGTTGACAACCCGCGCGCGCTGAAGCGCCTGTTTCCCCAGCTCGAAAAAATCTCCATCGATTACGCCCTGATGGAGAAAATTGACAACGTTTTTGCCGTGGCGGCAGACATCGGCTGGAGCGACGTAGGAAGCTGGGCGGTGGCTTACGACCTGAGTTCGAAGGACGCTGACGGAAATGTGCGGCCGAAGAATTCTACTTGCCTCGACTCCAAGGGAAACATGCTGGTGGGCGGTACGAAACATTTTGTTACAATCGGCGTTGAGAACCTGGTGATTGTTGATACCGGCGACGCGCTGCTGGTTTGCGCTCGGGACCAGTCCCAGAAAGTTGGCAAGGCTGTGCAGGAACTCGAACGGCTCGGTAAAAAGAACCTGCTTTAAGGTGGAGGCTATTCTGACGGAATCGGCGGAGCAGATTAAGTTCGGAACGGACGGCTGGCGTGGAATCATCGGCGACACGTTTACCTTTGAGAATGTGCGTCGTGTGGCTGCTGGCATTGCGCGTTACGTTTGCCAGGAAGGCCAGCCCGAGCGCGGATTGGTGGTTGGATACGACGCGCGGTTCCTTTCTCCTGAAGCGGCGCAGGTTGCCGCCCGTCAGGTTGCTGCGGAAGGAATTCCGGTGCTGTTGGCTGACCGCGCCACGCCGACGCCGGCGGTCAGTTACGCCGTGGTGGCGAGAAAGACCGCGGGCGCACTGATGGTGACGGCCAGCCACAATCCGTACATCTGGAACGGCATCAAGCTCAAGGCCACGTACGGCGGTTCGGCCTCTCCGGAGATTATGAAGCGGGTCGAGACCTACGTGCCCGCGGAGGACCCGGGCAAAGCGTCGACATCCGCGTCAAAATCCGCCCAGATTGAAACCGCCGACCTGGTTACTCCGTATCTCGACCGCATCAGGACGCTGGTTTCGCTGGAGCGCATTCGAGAGAGCGGCAGAAAGTTTGTGATCGATCCGATGTACGGTGCTGCGCGTGGATGCCTGGCCCGCCTCTTTGATGAAGCCGGCATTTCTTTTTCGGAGATTCACGGCGAGCATAATCCGCTGTTCCCCGGAATCAACCCTGAGCCGATTGATCCGCACCTGGCGGACTTGAGCAAGGCTGTTGTGGCGATTGGAGCGGATGCCGGCTTTGCCACGGATGGGGATGCTGACCGCATCGGGGCCGTCGACGCCCAGGGCAACACGGTGGACTCGCACAAGATTTTTTCCATTTTGCTCAGGCACCTTGTTGCTGAGCGCGGGCAGAAAGGCGAAGTGGTCAAGACCGTCTCCACCACTCACATGATTGACAAGGTCGCCGAGAAATACGGCCTGCCGCTCCACGTGACGCCCATTGGCTTCAAGTATGTCTGTGACCTGATGCTGGCGCGGGACATCCTGATTGGCGGGGAGGAGAGCGGCGGCATCGCCGTCCGCGGGCATCTGCCGGAGCGCGACGGCTTGCTGAATTCGCTCTACCTGGCGGACATCATTGCACAGAGAGGGAAAGATCTGGGTGAGCTGGTCCAGGAGCTTCAGGAAGAATTCGGACCGCACTATTACCGCCGGGTTGACCTGGAGGTTGACAAGGCGGACGCACAACGAGTGGT
>JAJXZM010000544.1 GCA_021780055.1 Acidobacteriota bacterium | reverse complement strand
GACCATCCGGCCAATCTCGGCGAAATGCCCAACGTCGTGTTCGCAGGGACCAGCGTCGTGGCCGGCCACGGGCGCGCAATTGTCATCACAACCGGCATGAACACCGAGTTCGGCAAGATTGCCTACCTCACTCAAACCTTGATCGAGGAACCCAGTCCGCTGCAGAAGGAACTCGTCCACGTTACTCGCGTGATTGCTTATGTGGCCGTGGGCTTTGGGTTGATCTTCTTTATTCTGGGCCTTCTGCTGGGCACGTTGCCGCTGGGTCAAAGCTCGCTTTTCACGCTGGGGATGATCGTGGCTTTTGTTCCCGAAGGACTGTTGCCTACTCTGACTCTCGCGCTCGCGATGGCGGTCCAGCGCATGGCCAAGCGCAACGCTCTGGTTAAGCGGTTATCATCGGTTGAAACGCTTGGCTGCGCCACCGTCATCTGCACGGACAAAACGGGCACCCTCACCAGAAACGAAATGACCGTCACCGCGCTCTGGGTACCCGACACCCGTTTCGACGTTACCGGGACCGGCTATACGCCGCAAGGGTGTATTCTTCGTGATAACGTTCCGGTTTCTCCTGTGCCTGAAACGCTCCGCGAACTTCTGCTTGCCGGTAGTTTCTGCAACAATGCCCACCTGATTCCTGGGGATTCAGGCTCGATCGGCGGCGACCCCACAGAAGCGGCTATTCTGGTGGCGACCGCCAAGGCCGGCCTGAACGTAAACGCGGACCTTTCCGCCAACCCGAGAATCAGGGAGATCGCTTTTGACTCCCTCCGCAAGAGAATGACCACCATCCACCGCCATCAGGAGTCCGGCACGTTGACCGCTTACACCAAAGGCGCTCCAAAGGAATTACTGGAACTTTGCGTGATGTCTCCGGACCAGAGAGATAAGGCGCTTCGCGCCTACGATGACCTGGCTGGCTCCGGCCTCCGTGTCCTGGGGGCTGCCCGGCGCATGGTTCAAGATGACCTTTCCGTCGGACCCGCTCAGGAAGTGGAGAGCGGCCTGACATTCCTGGGCCTTATCGCCATGATGGACCCGCCGCGCGATGAGGTCCCGGAATCGGTCTCCAAGTGCCATACCGCCGGCATTCGAATGGTAATGATCACAGGCGATTACGGCATCACGGGAGAGGCGATTGCCCGCCGTATCGGCATGCTCCGGCCGGGACCTGCCACCGTTCTGAACGGTTTCGATATCGATGCCATGAGCGATGAATCACTTCAAGCCCTTTTACAGAGCGATGTTGTCGTCGCCCGCGCAACCCCGCTCCATAAACTCCGCGTCGTTCGAGCGTTCCAGAACCTGGGTCACATCGTCGCCGTCACCGGCGATGGCGTCAACGACGCGCCCGCTCTGAAGAAAGCAAACATCGGCATTGCCATGGGCCGTGGCGGCACCGATGTGGCCCGCAACGCAGCCGACATTGTGTTGCTCGACAATAACTTTGCCTCGATTGTGAATGCCGTGGAAGAAGGCCGCGCCGTCTACTCCAACATACGGAAGTTCATCACCTACATCTGCACCAGCAACACACCGGAAGCAGCACCCTTTATCTGTTTTGCGTTAAGCGCCGGCCGCATCCCATTGGGCCTGAATATCATGCAGATCCTCAGCATCGATCTGGGCACCGACATGGCCCCCGCTCTCGCACTCGGGGCCGAACCGCCCGAACCCGGAACGATGGAGATGCCCCCCAGACCGCTCCACCAGCACCTGTTTACTCCCGGGCTCCTGCTGCGGGCCTACGGTTGGTTAGGCATTCCGCAGGCGCTCCTAACCATGCTGGCTTTCTATGTTACCTTCTGGACCCATGGTTATTTCGGGAAATGGCTCGACCTTCCATCCCAAGGCGCACTTTACCGCGAGGCTACCGCAGTAGCGTTGGCTTGCGTCGTTGCTACACAGATCGGAAACGTCTTTACCCAGCGTAGCGAAAGAATTTCCATCCGGAGGACCGGGCTGGGCGGAAATCCGTTGATCTGGGTTGGAATTCTCTTTGAGATCGCCCTTCTGGCGCTGGTCCTTTACGTTCCCTCACTGCAACGTGTCTTCGGTACGTCACCCCTGCCCGCAAGTTCGTACTGGCTGCTCCTCGCCATGATTCCGGCGCTGCCACTCGTGGACGAGTTCAGGAAGGCCGTATTGCGATGGCGCAAGCCCGGGCCACCGCCATACGCATGAGATTCAGAGGCTTCCCTTCTTGGGACCAACTTCCGGCACTCCGACAGATACAAAGCAAGCGTCCTGGCGTGTTGCGGGCAGCCGTTTCAAACGAATTCCTTAAAATACAGTTCTTTATGTTAAAAGGTGTCGATCAAGTACTATGGATCGGCTACGGCGCCAAGTCTGGGCTAGCTCAGCAGCTTCATCTTTTCCGGGTCCCATCGGACAACTCCTTTGCGGTCGTAGCTGAGGTTGCTGAGCAGGGCAGCGCCGGCAGCGCGAAATCCGAAAACGGGATCTTCCACAACCGGGCGGCGGGTTCGGACGGCATCGAAGAAATTCTTCAGATGGTCGTAAGTATCGTTGTAGCCGGGCGGAGCGACGTATGTCTCTTCGCCGAGCGGAATTTCGCCCGTGGGGTGCGTAATGGGGTACTTCTTGCGATAAGCAGCGAGAAATTCTTTCTGCATGGCCCTTGAGAAGCTCTCGATGGAGTAGCCGGGCTCTTTTTCGCGCGGGACCCGTGTAAGGCCGACCCCGTCACCGCTGATGGTCATGGTGCCTTCCGAGCCCGTGAACACCAGGCCCTCGCTTTCCGAGCCTCCATCGACGAAATTAACGCGAAGGCTCAGGTTGAAGCCCTCGGGGTAATCGAACAGTCCCAGCAGCACATCCGGCACGTCGCGGCCATCGTTCCAGAAGCGAAGCCCGCCCGTGGCCATGGCGTGCGTGGGGCCGTTGACTCCGACAACAAAATGCGTGCCGCTGAACAGGTGTACGAACAGGTCGCCCGCCTCGCCTGAGCCGTAGGCTTTCCACTTGCGCCACTGGAAAAAGTGGTCCGGGTTCCAGGGAATTTTGGGCGCGGTGCCGAGAAAGCGCGGCCAGTCGCAGGTGGTGGTGGAGGCGTCGAGCGGCACGGAATAATTCCAGGCGCCGATGGAAGAGTTGCGGTCCCACCAGGCCGTGACCATGTTCAATTTGCCAATCGCGCCCGAAGCCAGAAGATCCTTCGCTTTGCGATAAATCATGGAACTGACGCGCTGGCTTCCCACCTGGAGGATGCGGCCCGTGCGTTGCGCCGCCTCGATAATTTGGGGCCCGTCGGAGTAAAGGTGGATCATGGGCTTTTCAAGATACACATCTTTGCCGGCGTTCATGGCGTCCACCGCCGCCCGCATGTGCCAATGATCGGGGCAGCCGATAATCACAGCGTCAATGTCCTTGCGGGCCAGTATTTCCGCGTAGTCGCGAGTGGTTTGAATGTCGGCGCCCCAGAGTTCTTTGGCGTGGGTCAGCCGCCCGTCGTAGCAATCGGCAACGGCCCTCACCTTCACTCCCGGAACATGTGCTGCCGTCTTGGTGTCGGACTGGCCCCGGCCGCCCGCGCCAATCAGGGCAATCTGCAAATGATCGTTGGCCGCGATGGGCTTTGCCGGCTCGCCCTGCTCCGCGGCCATGGCATGCATCTGCACGCCGCCTGAGAGGAATGTTCCAGCCGTCATGATGCCACCTGTTTTCAAAAAGTTTCTTCGGTCAACTTTTTCCGCCATGGGTCTCCACCACCTGAAGGA
>JAJXZM010000542.1 GCA_021780055.1 Acidobacteriota bacterium | reverse complement strand
CCGCTCACGTTTTCAGTAACGGGCCCGCTTTTGGAGGGGCTGTGGTTATAACCCACAACGTAACCCAGGGAAAAGAAAACGGCGCAGACCGCCACGGCAGCCAGAAACATCAGCACCAGATAGCGGGCTGATGTTGCCTTCTCATCCTGGAATTTATCCATTCGGTTAGCCATATCTCTCCGTCGGCGTCCCGTTCACGCCTCTTTCTCCGTTATTTCTTCCCGGAATCCCCGCCGGCGGGCGGCGCAGGGGTTGCCTTCTGCATCAGGATCGACAACAACTCCACTGGTATCGGGAAGACTATCGTGGTGTTTTTCTCCGTCCCTAATTCTGCCAGAGTCTGGAGATAACGCAAA
Source organism: Acidobacteriota bacterium (assembly GCA_021780055.1). The sequence goes on along the minus strand of JAJXZM010000542.1, from coordinate 3,388 downwards.
GTGATGGTGACGGGTTCCACCGCCAGAATTTTTGCAGCGTCAGACAGCTTCTGCGAAGCCTGGTATTCTCCGTCGGCGTTGATGATCTTGGCACGGCGTTCACGCTCGGCTTCCGCCTGGCGCGCAATGGCCCGCTGCATGTCCTGCGGGATGTCCACCTGCTTCACCTGGACCTGCGTCACCTTGATGCCCCAGGCTTCCGTCTGCTCGTCAATGATGGTCTGCAGCCGCATATTCAACTTTTCACGCTGCGAGAGCAGATCGTCAAGCTCAACCTCTCCCAGCACCGCGCGCAAGGTTGTGGCAGAGAGCTGTTCAATCGAATAGCGGAAATTGGTCAGCTCGATCACGGCCTTTTGCGCGTTGATGATTCTGTAGAAGAGCACGGCGTTGACTTTGACTGAAATGTTGTCTCGGGTGATGATGTCCTGCGGCGGGACGTCCCACGTATCAATCCGCAGTGAAACCTTGATAAGCTTATCGATCGGCCACCAGATCCAGATTAGGCCCGGACCTTTATCCGGCCGCTGCACGCGGCCCAAGCGAAATATAACCGCCCTTTCGTATTCCCTGAGGACATTCAAGCACGCTGCGGCGTAGAAAAAAAGGATCATCGCTGCAACCAGATAGCCCATCACTCCTCCTTCCCGTTTTTCGAGGAACACGACGTCCGGTTCCCCGAATCAACCGCTGAGATATTCCGCTCCAACGTTTTCATCCAGAATTTCTCCGTCTGGTCCAATTGGGGACAGTCTACCGAGATTCTTCCGCCGGCTCAACTACCAAAGTAAGACCATCCACTTTCAACACCCGGACACGCCCGCCAGGAGCAACATGCTGCTCGGAGCGCGCCTCCCACAATTCTCCGTGAACAAAGACTTTGCCTGTTGGATTGAGGTCGCTCCGCGCAATGCCAATCGAGTTCGCCAGCCCTTCTTCTCCCATGACGGATTTGCTTCTCGTGGCCCTCCAGGCAAAGCGCATCAGCACGATGCTGATGACGGCCAGCGGAATCACGACACTCAGGATTGTGGCCATATAAATCCTTGTGCCCGGCCAGGGCGAGTTGATCAGGATCATCGACCCGAAAGTCATGGCGGCAATGCCTCCGGCGGCCAGGATGCCGTGCGAAGTGTATGCTGCTTCCAGCCCGAACAGGGCCAGCCCGATCAGAATCAGCGCAACGCCGGCGTAATTGATCGGCATCATGTGGAAGCCGAACAGCGACAGCACCATCGCGATGGATCCGACAACACCCGGCAGAATTCCGCCTGGGTGAGTAAATTCAATATACAACCCCAACAAGCCGATGGCGCCCAGAATAAATGCAATGTTAGGGTCCGAAACCCACGAGAGGACCTGCTTAAACCACGGCATCTGGTAAAGAACAATGCGCGCGCCCGCCAGATTGAGCATCGTCTCCGAGCCGTTGGAGCGTTTGATCGTCATGCCGTTGAATTGTTGGAAGATTTCTTCCGGGCTGTTGGCGACGGCGTTGATCAGGTTGTCCTTGAGCGCTTCCTGGTCTGTCAGCGATATACTTTGCCGCACACCGTCCTCTGCCATTTTGGCATTTCGCCCACGCGTATCCGCAATCGAACGAATGAATGCAGCGGAATCGTTCAGGATTTTCGTTTCTTCGGTTTTCCCTGCGCTCATGCCGCCGATCATCACCGGATGCGCCGCGCCCGTGTTGGTTCCGGGAGCCATTACGGCAACGTCGCCGGAAAGCAGAATAAAAAATCCCGCCGAGGCCGCGCGGCTTCCGCTGGGATATACGTAGGTGATGACCGGAACACGCGAATTCATCACAGCGCGGACGATGTCGCGCATGGAATCGCCCAGGCCGCCGGGAGTGCTCAATTCAAGCAGGACGGCGCTGGCGTTGATGTGGTTGGCGTAGTCGATTCCCCGGACGACGTAGTCGGCGCTGACGGCCTGCACAACGCCGTCCAGGTTGATTTGAACCACAACCGGGGGCTGTGTCACAGAAAAGAGAGGGGAAAGACCGAACGACGCCCCCAGCAGGACAGCTTGTGCCAGAACGCGCTTGAAAGACTTGGTTCTCAATGTTCAGCTCGATGTCCGGACATTTGTGCGCGAATTTGCTCCGCCACGCCTTTAGCATCCGCACTGGCAGGGTCAATCTGCTGAGCCGCTTTTGCCTGCTCTAACGCAGACTCCAGATGGTCCAGCGAGGCGTAGGCCCGGGCCAACCACAGATGTCCCTCAAAAGAATCCTTTTCCTTCAGCGACGCTTCAAATTCGGTAGCGGCAAGCGTGTGTTTGCCCTCCCGCTGGAAGACTTCTCCCAGGGCCTGATGGGCCTCGCTGCTGTGGGGCAGCAGCAGCACCGCCTGGGTCAGCTCGCTCTCTGCGCCAGGAAGCTGCCCCGCCACAAGCAGGGCAAGACCTTTCTTCAAGTGTTCCTGTCCGGCGTTCCTCACCACCTGCGCAGGCTGTGCTTCCAGCCGGTTCTGCGCGGCGCGCGTAACAGCCACAGAGAGCAGATAAAACGCCTTGCCGTCGTATTCGTCCTTGATCCTCGGCGATGGATTCTGAGCGGGAGGAGTGTTGAGGTTATCTCCAGGTGGATCGTCTCCGGGGTCTTTTTGGTGTTCGGTAATCCAACCCATCTCCGCCTGCCGGGTTTTTGTATCACCCACCTCGCCCGCCACCTGCGCAAGAAGAAGGTGGGCGTCCTCGTCTTCCGGATCCTGAGCAAGAACCTTGTGAAGATATTCGGCCACCTGGTCGTATTTCTTCAGGCGCCAGAGAGCCATGCTCATGTTAAAAGCGTAGTCAGAATCGTCCGGGTCCTTCTGAAGAGCCTGCTGAAAGTCAGCCAGCGCATCGGAGTTGTTGCCCAGGCGCAGATCAACCACTCCAAGGTTATTCATGACTTCGCCAAGCGGGACCATCCCGGCAAGTTTCTGAAAGGTAGTTTTGGCCTGCGCGGTCTGGCCCAGGAAGTACTCGTCAACGCCCAGAAGAAACAGCGACTGCGCATAATTGCGGTCACCGGAATTCAGCACTCCCAGCCATTTTGCGGAGTCGGCGTAAGCTTTCTGCTCAAAGTAATAACGTCCGAGCGCAAACGCAGCCCGGTGGTCACGTGGGTTCAGTCGGTCCGACTCCTGCAGGAAATGAACGCGCGTCTTTGCGTCGGCTGACAAAATACCACGGACATAGCTTTCGAAAGCGTCCAGTCGAACGGGTGCAAACCGGTTGCTGAATTCTTTCTCCGTGCCGGTTACAGCGTCCTTCTCCTGCGTTTTCAATAATTCCCATGCCAATCGTGTTTCGAGCCCGGCCAGTTCGTTCAGCTTGCCGGTCACAACGATGGGAGGGGAAAGACTGAGGCCTTGAACATTCAGCCACTGCACTT
>JAJXZM010000112.1 GCA_021780055.1 Acidobacteriota bacterium | reverse complement strand
GACTGGGTGGTGCCGATCCTCGATGCCCGCCGCGGAGAATTCTTTGTGGGCACTTTCCGCAGAGTTCCCGATGACGGCGGGCATCAACCTGCCTTTGAAGCTGCAGGCCCGGGCCAGCTTGCCCAGCCTGAGCGCCTGAAGGCCATGTTGGATGCGCTCGGCCGCGGGGGCCAGTGCCGGACTTTCAGCGCCGGCACGATTGCTTGCGTCACGCGCGCCCACGACATGAAGGCACGTTCCCTCAGTGAAAGCCTCTCGCCGGACATAAGCGGGATCGAGTTGCCGGGCAGCCTCCTTGAAGCGATTGCCAGGGTGGCCATTCGGGCCCACGAAGAGGGCGAAGCGCTTTTGCCTGAAGGGCTTGACGCCTGTTACATTCGCCGCTCCGATGCCGAAATGAACTGGCGGCCCCAGGTGACAAAGGCGGGAAACTGAATGAGAAAATCGGAGTCTCTCTTCATTTCCGGCATGCCCGGCAAATCGCCCAAACATTCCCCGTTTAATGCACCGAGTGAAGTTCAAGTCAGGATGTTTTCAAAGGATGACCTGAACGCCATTCTCCAAATTCAGAATGCCTGCAAGGGAATTGCAGCATGGGGAGCGCATGAATACGAGCAGTTGGCCGCCGATCCCAGAGGAATGCTCCTGGTGGCCGTGTGCGAGGACAGGATGCTTCCGGAAATCGTAGGATTTTCGGCTTTATATCGCGTGGACGGGGAAGCAGAACTCTGGAACATCGCGGTCGCACCCGCACACCGGCGGCGGGGGATTGGCCGGGTCCTGTTACTTGAAGCCTTCGGAAAATTGGCGAACGTCGGCGCCCACCGGGTCTTTCTGGAGGTCCGGGAATCGAACCTGGCCGCCTTGGAACTGTACCACTCCCTCGGTTTTGTTCCACTTTCCCGCCGGAAAGACTATTACCAGCATCCCAAAGAGGATGCTTTAGTTCTTGTGCACAACCTGGCCCAGGCTGCAGTTTGAGAAGGACTGAAATCGTTTTTCCCTCGTTGCCCATTCCGAGGGACCCTTTGTCCTGGCATCGCGATCAATCCCAATATTCCTTACCTCGGGTCAGGACTGCTAACCGAAAACGTGCAGGGACCATACCAAATGGTGTACCCGGGCTGAAAACTCCTGCCTCAGAAAGTCCACGTCAGGTTTGGATTAAAAATCTAACTAGTTGCAAAAGAAGCTGTTGGCGGGCGCACACCATTATGGCTCCATCTTTTGGAAGATGATGTGCAAAGCCCGTCCTTGTAGTTATTCTTGATTGGAGGTTGTACAACACCATGAAGAAGTTTTTCACACTGATCGCAGCCATCGCTATGGCAACGACTCTCTCAATGCCGGCGTTTGCTGCAAAGAAGCACACCAAGAAGCACACGGCCGCAGCCGCGACTCACAGCAAGAAGCACGTGAAGAATGCCAAGAAGAAGGGCGCGACCAAGGGAGCAAAGAAGGGCCAGTAAGGAATTACTCCGGCGGCATTAATTCATCGCCGCTTGTTTTCCTTAGCATAAGAACTGCAGTTCTGGTTGTTTTGATTGTCCTCAAGAAGACCCGGCCAGTTGGCCGGGTTTTCTTTTTCGGGCATGGCTTGAACCCGTCCTGCCCGAGTGGGAAGTCGCCGCTCGTCTCCCCTCAACTAAGCTCATTATGTAAAAAATACATAGCCATCTTTCCGGCTTGAACCCTTTTTGAGTGTGTGCTAGCCTGACGGGAGTAAAATATTATTAGCTGGGAGGTGGCACACCCGTGAGCACCCCTACCGAGGCCATCCGGGATAAATCGATGGCCAACAGCATGGAGTATCGGCGCCTTCACGAAGAACACGGTCGGTACGCAGCCGAATTGGATCGCCTGGAATCCAAGTCTTTCCTGACTGAAGAGGAGAAGCTTGAAGAGGTCAGGCTGAAAAAGCTCAAGTTGCACCTGAAGGATCAAATGGTCGCTCTGTTAAGGAGCGGCAAACCAGCCGCTTAGGCGGCTGGGCAAGCGTGAAGAGTAAGGTCCTTTCGCGCGAACAGACGGTTCTGCGAAGGAAGGGCATAGTTTACTCAGTTGCAGCGGGTGGTTGACCTTGGCCGGCCTGGATTTGCATGGAGGCGGGGCGACGCGCGCTATTGCTATGGTGAAAGACGGGTACTGGTATGGCCTGCCACTGATCTTGATCGGCGGCGGGCTTCTGGGTCTTGGGTTTTTCTGGCCGGGCAAGTTTTTCTTTCTTGCCGCTACATTCTTTTTAATCCTCGCGTTGTTTGTTTTGAATTTCTTCCGCGATCCGGAACGGTCAATACCCGCCGGCGCCGGCGTAATTGTTTCTCCTGCTGACGGACGCGTGGTTGAAATTCGGGCTGAGGAGGAAGCCGGCCGTCCCCGTCAGCGAATCAGTATCTTCATGTCGCCTTTCAACGTTCATGTGAATCGCTCGCCCATCTCAGGAAACATCCAGAGCGTGGTCTATCGCAAGGGATCCTTCCGGATGGCGTCCGAACCCAGCGCCTCGGTTGAAAATGAGCGCAACACCTTCACGGTAAGCGGCGACGACACCGAAGTGATTGTACGGCAGATTGCCGGCGTCCTGGCAAGGCGGATTGTTTTCTGGAAGAATGTTGGGGACCGCGTTGCACGCGGAGAACGGGTTGGGATGATCAAGTTCGGGTCGCGAGTGGACATTCTGGTCCCGCCTGACCTGATCCTGTCGGTCAAAATCGGCGATCATGTGAAAGCCGGGAGCACTGTCATTGGAACCAGCAGATCAAGCTCATCTTAGTACTAAGTCGCCGGGTGGCACGGTCGTCAGCAACCACCGACTGCGGCGGGGCATGTACATTCTGCCGAGCCTGTTTACGGTTGGAACGCTGATCTGCGGCTACTACGCCATCCTGAGCACGCTGCAGGGATCACAGTTGATGGCTGCCGGCGCCGCAGGTGTTCTGGCAAGCGCCGCTTTTGACAACGCTGCGAAAGCAATTGGCTGGGCGATCGTGTTCGACGGACTGGATGGCCGCATCGCCCGGCTCACTAACTCTACCTCAAACTTTGGTCGCGAGTTCGATTCGCTGGCCGATGTCATCACCTTCGGCCTGGCCCCGGGTTTACTTGCTTACTCGTGGGGCGTGCGGCCGGCAATCGATGTTGCGCAATTTCCCCTGACAACTCACCTTCGCGCCGTTGGGTGGATTATTAGTTTCGCTTTCCTTATTTGCGGGGCGGCGCGGCTGGCACGATTCAACATTGACTCCGTAAAGCCCGGCAGCGACCGACGGTATTTTATCGGTATGCCCATTCCCGCCGCAGCAGGCGTCGTGGCCGCCGTTGTGCACTGGCAGAAGGATCCGCTCACTTATTGGCCGTTTGCCCTGGTATGGCTGGCCGCTACGCTGGGACTGGCCTTTCTGATGGTCAGCCGCGTCCGATACCACAGCTTTAAGGCTCTCGATCTGCGCCGCCGCCGTTCATACGTCACCATCATTTTTATTGGCCTCGTCATCCTCGCCGTCTTTTTCTATTCGGAACCTGTCCTGCTGATTCTGGCGCTGACTTACGCGTTGGCTGGAATAGTTCATGAAATATCCGGCAAATCGCACCCCGGTCCGCACCCTCCCGGAGAGGCAGACGCGTAATGAAGACCACTGGGTACAACGTGACCGTCATCGGCGCATCTTCGCTGCTTGGCAAAGAGCTGCTGGCTGTCCTGGAAGAGCGCAATTTCCCGGTCGCCGGCCTGAATACTGTTTCCGGCGAGCCAGGTGAACCCGACCTG
>JAJXZM010000579.1 GCA_021780055.1 Acidobacteriota bacterium | reverse complement strand
TTCATGTGGAAGGTCTGGTAAAATTGCCGCACCGGTTCCGGGCCATCATCCATGGAGACACCGATGATCGCCAGACCCTGGCTTCCGTACTTGTTTTGCAGCTGCACAAAACCGGGAATCTCGATGCGGCAGGGACCACACCAGGTGGCCCAGAAATCCAGCAGCACCACTTTGCCCCTGTAATCCTGCAAGTTGATCTTGTCTCCCGAAAGCGAAGTCAGCGAAAAACCCGGAGCCTGCGGGTAATCGCCGGAGGCAGTTACCGCTTTCGTGGTGGCGGGCGTAATCCAGTACTTGTTCACAAAGAACAAGCCGGCTGCAACCACGATTCCCAGAAAAATCCCGAAAAAAACTTTACCCTTCTTCACAACTTTACTCCCTTCCTAAGAACCTCTTCCTAAGATCCAGGTCTGACCCTCTTATGGGCCCGGCCGGGTTCGCACGGGCCTTTCATCTGGAATTTAAATGCGCATTTGCGCTCACTTTTCCACCCGGGTTTCCCTGTGTCTCGGCTGCTTTCCGGCCCGGACCGTACCACCGGTAAGCAAGCACCCCGGCTACGGCCAGCACCAGAAGCGCGATAAATTGCGACGTAGACAAAAGGTGATTAAACACAAAACCGCGGTCGGCATCTCCCCGCAAGAATTCAAGCAGGAACCGCTCCACCGCGTAAAGCGTGATATAAAGCAGAAAAATCTCTCCGTCGCGCGACTTGTGCCTAAATCGCCACATAAGAATTCCAAAAATGCAGAGCAAGGTGAAGGACTCAGCAATCTGCCACGGAAACAGCGGAATCCCAAGCGGCACACCGGTCATCTGATGGCTGAACTCATTGGTGAATGTGACCGCCCAGAAGGAGTTGCTCGGCACGCCGTAATCGCATCCGGCGGAAAAACATCCAAGCCGCCCGATGCTCTGCCCCAGTGCGATGGCGGGCGCGTAAATGTCAAATACCTTCCAGAACGGAAGCTTGTATGCCCTGATGTACCAGATGGCAAAAACGGTTGCGGAGATGAACCCGCCGTAAAACACCCCGCCGGCCTCCAGAGTCGCCATGGAAAAGATCTGGCTTGGGTGTTCGCTATAAAAAGACCACTCCGTGAGGATCATCAGTACCTTGGCCCCCAGCAGGGCGGTAACAATAATCCAGGTGCTGAAATCGACAAGCCGGCCGGTGTCCAAGCCTTCCCGCCGGCCCAGCCGCACCACGGTATAAAGAGCGGCAATCAGGGCGCTGGCCAGCAGAACACCGTAAGTTGGTAATTGAAAAGAGCCTATTTTAAAAAGAATTGGATGCAATCTTTTACCCTACCTCAGTAAAGTTGCTGAGGCGTTGACCGGAACGTCCTGTTTACTGCTATGTCCAACCATCTATCTATCAGTGCGCGATCCTGCCCCAGCTTGTACCACAATTACAGGGTAAACCGATTGAGAAAAGAAAGATAGCCCGAGAGCAGCGTCAGCTTGTGCATCGCCATCAAGACCCCGATGCCAATCAACAGCACGCCCGAAGCAACCTCCACGGCCTGCATGTGTTTTCGGAAACGGCTGTAAAACTTGATAAATTTCCCTACCCCCAAGGCCGTAAGCAGGAATGGGATCGCCAATCCCGCCGAATAGACTGCCAGCAGGAACATGCCCTGAAACACTGTGTCTTTGATGGCCGCCATCGCCAGAATTCCGGTAAGGATCGGGCCGATGCAGGGAGTCCATCCAAAGGCGAAGGCAAATCCCAGGATGAACGAGCCCGCCAGTCCCCGCTTGGGCGCCAGGGTATTCATTCGGGCTTCACGGTAAAGGAACGGAATCTTGACCAGTCCCGTCAGGTGGAAGCCAAAAATGATGATGATCACGCCCGCTACTACGTCAAAAATCCCGCGCCGGGAAAGCAGGAACCTGCCCACGGCCGTCGCCGAAGCGCCCAGGACGATGAATACGACCGAAAAGCCAATCACAAAAGCAACCGAGTTGCGCAGGATCAGCCCCGTCACCTTTTCAGTAGCCTCGCCTCGCAGCTCTTCCATCGAAAGCCCGGACAGCATCGAGATATATCCCGGAATCAGCGGCAGAACGCATGGCGACAAAAACGACACCAGTCCGGCGACAAATGCGACTGGAATACTGAGATTATGAGTCATGGTGGCTCAATTCTTCTTCACTTCAGCTATCTTTAACTTGGATGCGCCAGAAGCGGCCTCGATTCAATATTTTCAGCTTCCCGGCCAGGCCTGTTGGCGGCGTGCTACGCGCGACGGAGGTCTGGAGAAACCACGGACGCGCGACTAGCGGCGGACAGCATGAAAGTGTATCATAACCGGCCCTGTTGTATCCTGTAATGGCAACAGGCGGCCGGTCAATCCCCTGGCCTACTTTTACTGTGGAGAGCGTGACTTGCTGCGGACGATTATTTTTGATTTTGACGGCATCATTGTTGATTCCGAACCCATCATCATGAAGCTTACACAGGAAATGGCGGCCCAGGAGGGGTGGTCCGTTTCCGAGGAAGAATACTACCGTGACTACCTGGCGCTCGATGACCGCGGCATCGTCGAGCATCTTTTCAGCGCCCATGGCCGCGCCGTCGACCACGCGCGGGTGCAGGAACTGGTCAACTGGAAGTCCCGTGTTTACGCGAAAATCATTGCGGACGGCCTGCCCACGCTGCCCGGCGCAGTTGATTTTGTCCGACAGGCCGCCCGGACCTTTCCACTGGCGATTGCCAGCGGCAGCGCCCGCAGCGAAATTGAACATCTCCTCAACAAGCTCGAACTCCGCGACTGCTTCCGCATTGTTGCCACCGCAGACGATTGCGAACGGTCAAAGCCGGACCCCGAAGTCTATTTGAAGGCCCTCGCCGGCCTGCAGGCGCTCCCCGAGTTCAAGGACGGGCCCCTGCTCGCCGCCGAATGCGTGGCCATTGAAGACGCTCCCGGCGGGATTGAAGCCGCCCACGCCGCAGGCATCAAGTGCGTCGGGCTGGCTCACAGCCGTACCCAGGAGGGCCTGCTCCACGCCGACTGGGTCTTCAGCGGTTTCGAAGGTGTGGATCTAAAGGCCATCGCCAGGGAATTCGAGCATTGACAGGTTGCCGAAAAGGCCACCCGGGGCAGGGGAAAATCTTCGTCTCCGGCTGGTTGTTCAGTCCCCGAAGAGCGGGAAGCCCGATTAGAGGAGTTTCCAGAACTCCAGCAAGAGCCTTGGCTGAGATGTGCCCTCCATCTTTCCTCCTCGATCAATGGTTGCTGAACTTAAGCTCGCCGCACATGTGGCCGGATTTTGATACACCGATGAAAGAACATCCCGCTCGGCAAAAACTACCCGGTCAGAAATGCCTTTCAAGGATTTACGGCATACACGTTGATTTCAGCAAAGTGAGTGCCGCGGCGGGGAACAGCAAGATAAAAACGCTTCAACTGAGGAACAAAAATCGAAGTGCGGGCGCCGGGCGTTGTGGGAATCTCCGTCCTCAGCCGATAATGGTCGGCATCCGTCTGATCCACCACGCTGATCATCCCCTGCCCTCCGGAAATATAGACCCTCCGCAGAGCCTCATCGTAGTAGACATCGTCCGCATCGCCCGCCACGGGCAGATGCGCAACCATGCGGCCTGAGGCTGGGTCAATCACCAGCAGTTGGGCCGGGCGGCGGCACACGACGAAAAGGCGGTGGTGAGATTTGTCAAACGCCATGGGGAAATTGTCACGGTACTCCCGCATGGGCCATTGCTCGATGACCGTCCGCCGGTCCCAGTCGGCCACGGCGATTTCCC
>JAJXZM010000111.1:1084-3769 GCA_021780055.1 Acidobacteriota bacterium | reverse complement strand
GTTGATCATATACACCTCTCCGCCGCCAAACAACGTGCGGCTTTTACCAGCTTATATGCGAAGATCCACTTGCTGGTTTTGTTTCCCCACCCAACATGCAGTTTAACCCTTCCTCAAAAACAAAGTCCAATGATAATACGGGGTTGCAGGGCAGCAATTTCTTAGAGCGGCGCGCGCAGGCATGCTAGAATTTCTCGTGTAAGGCAGAGGCGTGGAAGTCGAAACAAATCAACTTATTGGCGTCTTTGGGACAGCGGTTTTCCCGGCTGCCGCACCAGAAGTGTGATGCAAAGTCTTTCAATCGTCATCCCGGTCTACAATGAGGAGGACAACATCGGTCCTCTCGTTGCGCGCATCACTGAAGCCATGTCCCGATGGGAAGGCAACGTCGAAATGCTCTTTGTGGACGACGGCAGCAGCGACCGGACACTGGACCTGCTAAAGGAAGCCCAGGCCAGGGACCCGCGAATCCGCATTGCGCATTTCCGAACGAACATGGGCCAGACCGCCGCAATGGCGGCAGGGTTCCGGCTGGCGCGCGGCGAGGTCGTTGCAACCATCGATGCCGACCTCCAGAACGATCCCATGGAAATTCCCCACCTGGCCGCCATGCTGAGCGACTGGGACGTTGTGTGCGGGGTCCGCACCACACGCCGGGACACCCTCTGGAAACGCATTTCATCTCGTATCGGGAACGGCTTCCGAAACTGGATGACAGGCGACAACATTATTGATACCGGATGCACTCTGAAGGCCTACCGGCGCGAATGCCTGGACGGTCTGGAACTTTACAAAGGCATGCACCGGTTTCTGCCCACGCTGATCAGGATGCGCGGCTTCCGAGTGACTCAGGTGCCGGTATCTCATCATCCGCGTCACGCCGGCGTCACCAAATACGGCACGTGGGGCCGGCTGGTGAAGGGTCTTGAAGACGTCTGGGCGGTGCGCTGGATGAAAAAGAACCGCATCAGATTCGAAACCAATCTGGAGCTCATCGACGGAGAATCCGCCGAGCGCGACAAGGTCCACACAAGTGAGGCGGCGGAAAAGTGACGCAGCCGCGGGTTTGTGGCGCCGCTTTGTGACGGGTAAGGGATGACAGAACCTTTGAGCGGAGAAACCTCTTCCAATTCGATTTCAACCGGACCGGCGAATGCGGCCCGTCGTGGGTTTCCGGCCCTTCATTTTTTCCTCCTGCTGGTCGTGGCGGCCTGCATGTTTTTTGTGGGCATCGGACGCATGTCCCTGATTGAGCCCGACGAGGGAAGAAACGCGGAAGTCGCCCGCGAGATGCTGGCCAAAAGCGATTGGATCACTCCGCACTTCAATGATTTTTCCTACCTCGACAAGCCTCCGGTATTTTTCTGGGCGGTTGCCGCAACGTTCAAGGTGGCAGGATTGTCGGAGGCGAGCGCGCGCTTTCCCTCAGCGCTGGCAGCGCTTCTGACAGTCCTCCTGGCCTGGCTCCTTGCGCGCCGCATGTTTGACGATTCCACCGCCCTATACGGGGGAATTGTTCTGGCCACGTCTCCGCTGGTGGTTGTGTTTGCGCGCGATGTCATCTTTGACATGACGCTGACCTTCCTTGTCACGGGTGCAATGGTCTGTTACTGGCTGCGGGAATCCGGTCCCGAGCACCGGAAACTGCTCGATGTGCTGTTTTTCGCGGCCATGGGCCTGGCGACTTTAACAAAGGGTCCGGTAGGATTTCTTCTTCCATTGCTTTCGATCGGCGCCTATCAGGCCTTGCGAAAAAAATTGGGCCGCCTGAAGGACCTGAACTGGCTCCTGGGCCTGGCGACGTTTTTCGCGATCACTTTGCCGTGGTTTATTGCGGTATCGGTGCGGCATCCTGACTTTCCCAAATACGCCTTCTGGACGGAGAGCCTGCAAAGGTTCGCCACCGGACACTCGCACCGCGCCGGCCCCATCTACTATTACCTCATCATCTATCTTGCCGGCTTTCTGCCCTGGAGTTTCTTCCTGCTTTACGCAGGGCTTCACCGGATCAAACGATGGAAGGAACTGCGGCAGGAGGAAAATTCATCCGTTCTGTTTCTCATGAGTTGGGCAGGCGTGATTCTCGTCTTTTTCTCCATTTCGCAGTCCAAGCTCCCGGGTTACTTTCTCCCCGCCATGGTTCCCCTCGGCATCCTGATGGGAAAAGTGTGGAGAGGGCCGGAACCCGCGCCGAACGGCCGCGTCCCCGACTGGCTGACGGGCGGCTTTGCCACCTTGATCGCGCTGGGAATCATCATCGCGGCAATCCCTCACTTTCAGCACTACCTTTTTCCGCACGGCCGGCTGCAGAAGAAAATGCCGCATGATGTCCTGGCCCTGCTGGGCCCCACCATGCTTTATACCGGAGTCATCCTGGCCGCGCTGGGCATCCTTGGCCGAAACCTCTGCTCCCGGGGGCGGCAGAAGGGTCCAACCGTCATCATGTTCGCTGTGGTAGCGTGCTGTTTCCCTGTGATGCTGGTCCGCTGGTTTCCCGCGTTGGAGATGTTTGCTGCCGCAAAATCAAGTCGCTCCCTTGCGGAAACCATTCTGGACAGTCCGCAGAAAGACCTCCCTGTTTACGGTTATTATTACTTTCGGACGGGATTGCCTTTCTATCTGCGGAGGCCCGTCGGCCTGATTTCTTCCAACGCGGATGAATTGACCAGCAACTACGTAGTGACC
>JAJXZM010000111.1:0-1074 GCA_021780055.1 Acidobacteriota bacterium | reverse complement strand
GCAAAGAATCAGGCGCGAAGACAAAGCCGGCCAACTGCCCCAGAGACTTGCTCCCGCGGCGACGGGCGGAATGCCCCTGGTGATGGATGAGAGCGAGTGGCTCGATAAACGTCGATCGAGGCCCGTGCTCGTGCTGGTGCGAAATGACCGGGTGGCGCACCTGGACAACGCTGTTCGCACTATGATTCCCATGTGGACGGGGTGGCAATATTCCGTCTGGGAGATTCCCGCCGACCCAGGCCCGGACAGCCCGCCGAAAAAATGAAACTGAACGCGGCGTGAAATCCCCACGATAGTGCGGGGCCCGCTAAGATAAAGTTCTATGTGTGGCATTTGCGGTATCCATCATCTTGACCTGCGACCGCTTGACGATCCCGGCCTGATTGACCGAATGTCGGCGCAGATCACTCACCGGGGACCTGACAGCGCAGGAAAATTCGAGCGGTCCCACCTGGCGCTTGCGATTCGCAGGCTGAGCATCATCGACCTCGAGACGGGAGACCAGCCACTGTCAAACGAAACGGGCGAAATCAACCTGGTCTTTAACGGTGAGATCTACAACTACCGCGAGATTCGCAAGGGACTAATCGAGCGCGGTCATCGTTTCAAAACGCAATCTGACGGTGAGGTAATCGCCCACCTTTATGAAGACAAAGGCGCCGATTTCGTTCGCGAATTAAACGGCATGTTTGCCATCGCGCTATGGGACGATCGCCTGAAGCGGCTGGTGCTGGCACGCGACCGCGCGGGCGAAAAACCGCTCTACTACTGGCTGAAAGACGGCACCCTGGTGTTCGGATCGGAAATCAAAACTATCCTGCAACATCACGCCGTCAGCCGGCAGCTCGATCCTGAGGCGCTCTCCCAATATTTCTTTTACGGTTATTTCCCCGCGCCGCGTTCCGTCTATGCCGACATCCGCAAACTGCCCGCCGCACACCTGATGGTGGTGGAGGGCGGGACGTTGCGCACCGAGTGCTACTGGCGATTGAGTGATTATCAGCGGCCGCCCGAGCTCGGAAGCATGAACCGGAAACAGGAGGAAGAAGCCTGTGAGGAGCTGCGCGAAAAATT
>JAJXZM010000562.1 GCA_021780055.1 Acidobacteriota bacterium | reverse complement strand
ACTCCAGGCTGCGAATTACCGGTGAAGAAGATTTAGAGAATTATGATGGCCAACGAATACAAATATCAGTCTCATGGTTGTCCGAACGGACCGAAAGCCGGTAACGGCACTTCTGATTTCGAACTCACGCTGGACGGCCAGAGGCAGGAGCGTCAAACTTCGGACGCGTTCCGAAACGAATGGCTGCGAGCCGAAGGTAATCGCCAAGCGAAGAAATGGGCTGTCGCCAGATCCGGGAAACCCTCAAAGGTCCTTGACAATCGGTGGAGGATCGCGCAGGCATCCGTTGAAAGAGCCTTGATGGTCCTCCAGGGTAAAACCCATGGGGAACGAGACATCACGGAAGAACGCAGATGGATATTGGACAACGCACGTTTCCTTCGCGGCGTATCAAGGGAGATTCGTGGCGCGTTGAAATCGTTGCGAAAGCTCCCGGGAACGCAGGCTGCGCCAGAGTGCGCTGAGATCCTTCCCCGCGCGTACCTGATTACTTTCAGCTTTCTGCAGGTAGTGGGGTCCAATTTCAGCGAAGAGGCCTTCGGAGAGTATCTCGCCGGAGTTCAACAGGTGGTCACCCTTGAAATGCGCGAACTCTGGGCGCTGAAACCCTTGCTCCAGGTTGCATTGCTAGAACAGCTTGGTGTTGTGGCTGACACGCTTAGGAGCCCCTCCGACACGAAACCTGGCCATCCCGACACCCTTCCGGAAACTCCTTCCAGACTGATTCGAAGCCTGCACGAAATTTCGGAAATACAGTGGAGCGAATTTTTCGAGGCCAACTGTGTAGTAGATCACGTGTTGAGGTCGGATCCGTCCGGAGTTTATCCACAGATGGATTTTGAGAGCCGTCAACTCTATCGGGATGCCATAGCGGATCTGGCTTCAGGAACCACCTTGAGCGAAGCAGACATTGCCGCCCGTGCCATCCGTTGTGCGAGGATGGCAAGGGACCGGAAAACGGGGTTGGATCCAAGGGCGGCAGAACGCAGGAGCACCGTCGGATTCTACCTGATCGACTCCGGTGTCTTGATTTTGAAGAAACTCATCGGCTATCGCCCGCAGCTCATAAGAAAGCTCAAGGGCAAAGTCTTAGACTGGCCTGAAATCTATTATGTTGCAGGTGTGGAACTCACAACACTTGTGATGGTCCTTGCTCTTCTTTGGCATCTTGGTCCCCTTATTCCTTTGATTCCGTGCCTGCTCTTATTGTTTCCCGCAAGCCAGGTGGCAGTGGATCTGATGAATCAATTGACCTCGTGGCTGTTACCCCCGCACCGCCTTGCGAGACTGGATTTCTCGGAAGGCATTCCAGACGAGTTCTTGACCCTTGCTGTGGTTCCTTCGTTGCTGCTTAACGAAAAAGAGGTCAGGCATATTGTTGAGGCTCTTGAAGTCCGCTACTTGGGAAACCGCGACCCCAATTTGCATTTCGCGCTCCTTACCGACTCGCCTGACGCTTCGCGCCCTTCCAGCGAGGGTGACGAATTGGTGGCGCTTAGCAGCACCTTGATCGAGCAACTCAACGCGAAGTACGCCCACGATCACAAAGGCAGCTTTTTCCACTTTCATCGATATCATATTTATAATCCGGCAGAAGACGCGTGGATGGGTTGGGAACGAAAACGAGGCAAGCTGTTAGACTTAAACAACCTCCTTCTTGAACAGGCAGATAACTTCCCCGTTAAAGCAGGTGACCTCTCCATTCTGTCCAAAGTTCGGTACGTGATTACGCTCGATTCGGACACGAGGCTGCCCCGGGATACTGCACACAAGCTGATCGGCACGCTCGCACACCCGCTGAATCGTGCCGTGATTGACAAAAGAAGCAACACGATTGTTGAAGGCTACGGCATTCTCCAACCCAGGGTTGGAATCAGCATTGAATCTGCACGCAAGTCACGTCTGGCAAGCATTTATTCCGGTGAGACGGGATTCGACATTTACACCCGCGCCGTGTCCGATGTCTATCAGGATCTATTTGGAGAAGGGAGTTTTACCGGGAAGGGCATTTATGAAGTCCGCACGTTCCAACGGGTGCTGGCAAATCGATTTCCTTCGAATTCCTTGCTCAGCCATGACTTGATCGAAGGCGTTTACGGGAGAGCTGGACTCGTCTCCGACGTCGAGGTTATTGATGACTACCCATCGCACTTCAGCGCATATTGCCGACGGATGCACCGATGGGTCAGAGGCGATTGGCAAATCCTGCGGTGGCTTTTCCCCACAGTGCCTGATGCCTTCGGCAGACAAATTCCTAATCCGATCACGCTGCTTTCCCGGTGGAAAATCTTTGATAACTTACGGCGAAGCCTGGTCGAATTGAGCCTGTTTGTGCTATTGCTGGCGGGCTGGTTATTCTTCCACGGCGGCGCGCTCTACTGGACTGCTATCATTCTGGCGCTCCTCTTGACCCCGACATACGTACATGCAGTCTTCTCTTTGCTCCGGGCCAACGGAGCAGACAACTTAAGAGGTTTTTTGAGGAAGCGTGCGAATGATTTTGTGACCGGGCACTTGCGGGTGTTTGTCATGGTGGTGTTCCTGCCGCACAAAGCGTCCGTCATGCTCGACGCTATCGTCCGGACTCTCGCACGTCTCACTGTTACGCATAGGAACCTGCTTGAATGGGAAACGGCTGCCGAGGCGGAAGCCGGAATAAGAAAAAGGACGGCGGTAGAAGCTTATCTGGCCATAACGCCATGGTTCGCGCTGGTGACGGGACTGTCTCTGGCATTTGTTCGACCTTCTGCGTTACTTGTTGCCGCCCCAATATTAGGCATGTGGATGCTGGCCGGAGTATTTACGAAGTGGATCAACCAGTCGCCCCGCAGGGCAAGGAAGCCTTTGAGTCCTGAGGACAATGACTTCCTGAGACTGAGTTCGCTCGCCACCTGGAGATATTTCCGCGAGTTCAGCAATGCTGAGGTCAATTGGCTTATACCTGACCGCGTTCAGGAAACACCCCCTGCCGTGATGGATGTCCTGTCACCTACGAATCTCGGCATACTCTTAAACGCGCGCCTTGCAGCTTACAAGCTTGGCTATCTGACACTGCCCGAGTTCATCGAACAGACTGAACAAACCGTACGCGGTGCGAAGCTGCTTCCCCGCTTTAGAGGACACTTCCTGAATTGGTATGATGTCAAAACCCTAAAACCGCTTGCTCCAAAATTCGTCTCCACGGTGGATAGCGGAAATCTTGCTGCCTGCTTGTTGACTTTAAAACAAGCGTGCTATGGGCTACTGAACGAACCAATCATTTCCGGGGCATCAATGCAAGGGATACATGACCATATTTCACTCCTCGGGCAACTTTTGAATCAGGCAACAATTTCTCCGGATGTCATGCCCCTTATTCAAGAATTAGCGAGACGCGCCGAAAGCATCGGAGAACATTCGGCGGATTGGATCGGTTTTCTACCGGGCCTGGAAAAAGCGGCTCGTGAGGCCACTGCCGCCCTTTGCGCTACTCAGAAAGAGGCAGGGAACAACCACCGGCTCGCTCCGGCAGAGCTGAACTGGTGGTGTTCGGAAACTCTTGCTCGGATTGAACAAGTTCGAGGGAGCGTGCAAACGCTACTGCCGTGGTTAATGCCGGAGTTCAGAAAGCTCAATTGGGAAAGCCCAGTCGGGCCGATAACTCTAAATTCGCTTCTGTCCTATATCCCAGAGCTTGAAATAAGACTCAACGACTTGCCAGTTGAAGTTGCGGATAATGCCGCTGCCGGAACCGTGCAGTCACTGCGCTCGCGCCTCGAAGCCAGCCTTCGTTGTGCGGTGGA
>JAJXZM010000355.1 GCA_021780055.1 Acidobacteriota bacterium | reverse complement strand
CGGCGCTTTCCGCCCTATGGTCTTGCAGGCGGGCAACCGGGGAAGCCGGGAAGAAATACGGTGGTGGAGAAAGGGAAGGCGCGCAGTCTTCCTTCTAAAACAGTTCTTAATGTGCCGGCAGGAGGCATTCTGAGAATCGAAACTCCAGGCGGCGGCGGGTGGGGAAAAGTTCAACGGGAAAGAATCGCAGGGTATAATCGCAGAATCTTAAAGGAGAAATAATGGATAACGTAAATCGTAGAGACTTCATGAAATCAATTGCTGCGGCCGGGGCGCTTGCCGGCGTTCCCGCGCAGGCGGCGGAGCCGCATGGTGAGGGACCCGTTTTCCTGGCAACCTGGAAGCACGGGCTGCCGGCGGTCAACCGTGCGGCGGAGGTTTTCCACCAGGGCGGGAGCCTGCTGGATGCCATCGAAAAAGGGATCAATATTCCCGAAGAAGATCCCGAGGTAACGAGCGTTGGTTACGGCGGCCTGCCCAACGCCGAGGGAACCGTCGAACTGGATGCCGGCATCATGGACGGGACCCGGCACCGCGCCGGCGCCGTTACTGGCCTGCGAGGAGTAAAGACCCCCATTTCGGTGGCCCGCCTTGTTCTTGAAAAGACCAGCCACACGACAATTGGTGGAATCGGCCTTCAGGAGTTCGCGCGCAATATGGGGTACCACCCTGAGCAGTTGCTGACCCCCAACAGCCTGAAGAAGTGGATGGAATGGAAAGCTGATCCTCATCACCAGACCTTCTGGCTGAGCCCTGAAAATCACGACACGATCGGCGTGGTGGCAACGGACGGCAAAGGCCACATGGTGGCCGGATGTTCGACTTCCGGGTTGGCATGGAAAATCCCGGGCCGGGTCGCAGACTCTCCCCTGGTAGGATGCGGCTTTTACGCCGACGACCGCGCGGGAGGAGCTTCAGCCACAGGCGATGGCGACCTGATGACCAATTACTGCACCAGCGTCTCGATTGTTCAAATGATGGGGCGCGGAGCATCGCCGCAGGAAGCCTGTGAGGAATTGCTTCGGAGTATGGTCAAGGCAATATCCAAGAACAAAGAGGCCGAGTGCGCAGTTATCGCCATGAATACTCGCGGAGAGGTCGGGGCTGCTTCGATGAATCCTCAGTTCCACCTGCAGTACGCTCTTTGGAAGTCCGGTAAGAGCCAGATGCTGGATTCCAAGGACGTTTACTGAAGCGTAGCGACTGAAAAACTGTCGAGCACAAGAAGGCACGATCGCAGCAGCCTCAACCCGCGCTTGTGCCTTCGACGCTCGCGCCTTCGGGACTTGCCATTCCACCGGCAACCAGCATCCACGCCAGAACCACCAGGCTGAGTATCAACAGCAAAGCCCCATTCCATCGGAAGAACGTCGAGGGCTGTGACAACAGTTGGACCAGCGGCGCTGCAACCTGCAGGCAGAATATCGCTCCCACGTAGGCGAGAATGTTCGACCGGAAGAACCAGACAACGACCACCACGGCCGCAGCCAGCGGCAATAAACCCATGAACCATCCGGCTGCATATTCACGAACAGAGTGCGCGCCCGCCGGACCCAGGCCCACAACGGCCAGCAAAACAATCGGCCAGATCCACCATGCACGCCGCGACCATCCTGACCGTACCAGATAGATCAGGATTCCAAGAAGAGAAGCATAAAGAACTGTAAAGATGAGGGTGTGCAGGAGAAACGCTATACCCGGCCATGAAGTGTCCATCAGGCTTGGGAAGATCTCAATTGAGACGGGAGCGAATGTGTGAAAACGGTCGGAAATGGCCGCATTCAATTGCGAAATTCCCGCTGCGGCTGCAACGCCGAGAATCAAAGCGATGACTGCGTCCCGCCGCCACGTTCGCCTCGCCGCCCCCTTGAAGATCATCCATGCATCCGGGTACAGGCTGGTCGCCAGGGCCACAACAAGCCACGCGAGAAGACCCATCAACAGGGGAGACACCGCCAAACTGACGCCCAGCATAATCCAGAAATTACTGAGTGAGATCGAAGTAGGATATCGCTGATAGAGGAGAGGAATAGAAGTTAACTCCATCAAAACCATCAACACCGCCAGCACAATGCCCACCCACAGAGAGCGCAGCCACAGGATTTGACCGGCGCGCACCTGCTTAACAAACAGCATAATCGCGAGCGCGGCCAGGCCAATCAGAAGAAGGCTCTGCAGGCCGCGCAGGATCGAGTTTCCGAGGTGTGAAGCCTCGCGCTGGCGTGTCCACGTCTCAGGCAGCTTGAAGTACCTTGAAGTACCCACCACCTTGTCACCGGCAATGTCCACCGAAATGCGGAAATGCGCGTCTCCCAAGTTAAGTGGATTGCCCGGCTTCACCTGCCACGTAAGCGTGTAATCTTCTCGCGCTTTGCGTTTTCTCGCCTCGGAATTCTGAAGTTCAAAGTCCGCGAGCTGATAACCATTGCGCTGTAGAAAGTCCTCCGCCAGCGAACGGGCGGCATCGGCAGAAAGCGTTGCTCCCGGCGCATTCTCATCAAGAGTGTGCCGGTCGCCGAATACCCGGTTATCGGCAGGGTCAACAAATACGTGGTATTCCTCTTTCTGCAGCGGTTTGAAGAAGCGCACTTCCCACAGTCCCAGGCGCGTGGTTCGCCTGTAAAGCTGCTCGGAATCCCTGATGGAAAGGTACCCCAGCATATATCGCAGCGTCAGAGGATCCACATTTTCATCCAGCCATGCGGCACGGTGGTACTCCTGTACATTCACTCCCTTCCCTTCCAGGTAGGCCACTGCTGCGCTCTCCGCCTCAGACCGCGCGAAATGAATCTTGATGTCCCGGCCAAAGCGGTAGGCAGGGACAAAAGCCAACCCGGCAAGTACAACGATCAGGATTCCAGCCCCTATGACTCGAGGCCTTCTAAGGGCCTCGTAGACCAAGTGTGATTCAGCTTCCGCAACGGCTTCCCCTTTGGGCGCACGTTTGATTCCGACGCTTTCATTCGTAGTCTCGGATTCGTCAGAAAAAGTGCCGCTCTTCAGGTAGGCAATCAAGGCCACAATCAGCGGGATCAGCATGATGCCTGCGGTCAATCCGCCGGAAATCCTCAAATAGTCATTTGAGGAGCGCAGCAGAAGAAAAGCGGTGTATAACGCGTCTACCGAATAATGCCAGATCAATGTGGCAAAAATCCCAAACCGCAGCATGATGAGGCCCACGATGATCCCGCCAACGCCAACTTCGATTCCACGGATAAAAAATGGCTGGTTCGGGTAGGCGGAATGGAGAAACCCCCAGATAAACGCGGCCAGAATCACTCCCGCTGATCGAGAGCGAAAGAGCTTTTCAAGGTAAGGAATGCCGAATGCCCTGAATTGCAATTCCTCAGAAACGGCAGGGAAAAAGCCCATCAGCAGTACAGCGATCCAGGGGATTCGAGTGTTCAGCAGATTCGAAAACGGAATGTCGGCCGGTGCCCAGGCCCCCAGCTTGTCGGCGGCCAAGTAAAAAACCGTCTGATAGGCAAAAAAGAAAAACGTCATGGTGATGCCCACGACATTGGCAATAAAGAAAGCCCTTGACCGCAAGCCGCGCCAACTCAGGGTGCGACGCAGCGATGCGAGCCGCGGAAGGCCTTCCCGATAGACTGGCTCCGCGCTGGCAACAATTAGAAATATGAAAGCACCGTAGAGAAGCGCAACCATGGTCGCATTTCGGAAGTACCCAGCGATAAAACTCGAATAGGAATCGGTTGTGGAATACCCGAACTGGCTGAGTGAAAAGGAGTTCAGTTGTTCCAGAAAGGAAAGGACGGTCGCGACAACTCC
>JAJXZM010000193.1 GCA_021780055.1 Acidobacteriota bacterium | reverse complement strand
GAGGTACCTGGCCCAGATTAGTTCCGAGGGGAACACTGAAAGCAACTGTCGGATTGTAGGTTGTCGTCCCTGAGCTCCCACTGGTCTGTGCAGCCACCGCGATGTCGTAGTTATTGCCAGGAAGCGGGCAGAGGAAGAAGTTGCCATTCTGATCCGTTGTTGCAGACTCCATGACAGTCTCAACATTATTGGTGGACTGCTCGAAGAGCACTGTTGCCCCGGCAATCGGCGTTGGTTGGCCGGAGGTAAGTAGGGGCTGGCCATTGGCATCGCCCACAACCACCTGGCCACTGATGGAGTTCATGTTCGGGCTGACTTCGCCAGCAAACAGCACCGGTTTCAGCAAATACTTTCCGCTGTTCCCTGCGTGAACAATAGAGGCGCAGGTCTGAAAATCGAGGTTGAGATCCACACTCTGCCCCGCCGTAACAGTAAGGCCACCGCTGATAATGTTAGTCGATGGAATTTTGAGTCCCGTCTGTACTTCGCTGGGCAACGTCAATTCCACTGGCGGCAATGGATTGCCTTGGGCGTCTTCCGGAACCACGCAGTTCCACCCGTTGCCGGAGCCGCATGCAGACCCAGTATTAGGTGTGCTGTTCGAGAGCAGGTACAGTCGGATTTGCTGGTATTTACCGGCCGGGAAAGAGGTGTTCGAGCCCAATTGCTTTAGCAAGCAGGTGTTCGTCGGATTCAGACTAAGCAGGTCAATCTGGACGGGATTATTCGTCAGATCCACGATAGTTTGCCAGCCGCTGTCGTTGGAGCCTGCGTTGGCATTAATGTTCGCCGTTACCTTGGTGACTGTTACATAGACGCTCTTGAATACACTGGTACACGTGCCCGGGTCGGTCATGCTTACGCTTACGGTCCCGTTCGTAGCCGTTGTTGGCGTTGTGCTACCTCCGCAACTCAGCATGGCAAAGACTGCCAATGATAAAACCAATGAAAGCGCGAATGCCGTGCATGTGCTGGCATAACTCTTAAAGAACTTCATGGTCCCTCCATCCTTCTGAACAAGTTGAGCTTCAGTGGTAAATCCTGGGTTCGGTATCCCCGCGTTTAAACACCATCGCCCTATGTTTCGCCACTTTCCCAAAGGCCATACCGGAACTGTCGTACACTGTTTTGTAATAACCCGTGTACTGATGCTTCAGCGGCGCCAAAGGTTTACCTTACGCCAACCGCCCGACCGGGCGTGGACACAAAGCGACACGAACTCCCGGCCGGTGAGCAGAGCACACAACCCAGTATCAGCATCCCCCGTATAGCGGCATAATGGCACCCCGGGGACGGAGTTTCAATAGCTGGCTAACTAGTAACTGCAAAGTAATATGTCTTGCTTATCACCGAATCGTTCGTGTTTTCCTGTCAGATTGCCGCCGCTATCGTCCCAGACCAGCCTTAATGGCGCGCCAGGGTCTGCGGGCAACCTCAGGCACGGCCGACAAACCTTAGTGGGCCGGCCTTGCAAGGCCAAAGAATCATTGGCTGTTTGCTGCAGGCCTATGCTGCAAGTCGACGACAGTGGGCTGCGCCGTTGCAACAGCGGTCTCTGCCGCAGTCACAGATGAGGGTGTAGTGGCGCCGTTTGCTGCGGACATCCGACTTCCCGTATATTTCGGCGCGCTCACATATCCGTGCATATGGTTCTTGCTAATGCTGTTAATCACAAGCTGGATCGGTCGTCCGTTTTCCTCGGTGTAAAAAACCACAGGCTCATAAATATTGATGTGATTCTTATTCACTTCCCGGTCATTCACAATCACGTGAAGGTCGCAGAACTGATGCTTTGCGTTGGTCTTGCGGAGAGAAACTTCGATCGGGCCAACTCGATCAAAGCGCTTGGCCTTGAACATGTCAAACTCGTAGTAACTGCGCTCGCCCTTCTTTTCCAGCTCGACAAGCTCCGCATGGGTCTTGGCAATTGAGCCGCTCAGCTCATTCCGAGTGGAATCCAGGTTGCCTTGAAGTTCCGATCGCGTCTTATCAAGGTCCTGCCGGGTGGATGCAATGGCCTTCTGGTTTTCAGCCAGCGAAGCCTGCATTTGCTTCCACCGTGGATCGTCCTTCTTCACTACCTTTCTTGCAGTTGCGCGTCGGTACAAGTTTTCGCGCCGCAACGCGGCAGCCTTTTCAGCGCGTTCGCGTTCAGCTTGTTGTGATTGCAGGCTGTTCAATTCGGACGAAAGAGTTTGAACCTGCCCTTCCGTCTGCGTTAAGGAAGCGGTTAGATTTTCGTTGCGTGCTGCCAACTGGTTAGCCACCTTCTGCTGTTGGATGATGAACGCCGCCGCCACCGCTCCGATGCACAAGAATAGAATCACCGCCACCCATATCGGACTGATAGCTCGCCGGGGTTTTTCAGAAATATTGTTGTTTTCAGTATGGTTCGTATTTTCGTCCATATTTTTATCTCTCACTCGGATTGCTGAATAGTCATCGGGCTGTCGTCGCCTTGAGTGCGCAGGGGGTTATTTCTCTAAATATCTTCGGCCACTGATCACAAACATCTCCGCTCTCAAGGATCGCCCTTGCACCAGTTTTCACGCAATCACCCAGCTCAAGAGTCGCCCATGTCAAGATTTCAACATGAGGCGCTACAAACTGGCAGAGCAAGTGGAATGCCATAGGCGCAATGCGCTAAGGATCGTTTTCTCAATGACTTAGGCACACAAATCGGGATGGTATGGTGGACACATTGAGAATAGTTTTCAAAGGGCGGGAAAAATTTCCATAGTAAGGGTAGTGCTACGAATACGAGTTGGGTCCCCCGGGTTCCTCCTCCGGCACCCAGGGGATGCCTCCCTAGACCACCTGTTGAAATCGGGTTTTCCATCGGACGGGGAGATCCCGCGCGAGGGGAGAAGTGCAGATAATCCATTCAGGCGTTCATAAAGATTCTTCGGACAAACCTATCGGAACCCATCGCCCTTCGCGGGCTGCCTGATAAATTGCCTGCATAGTTACAACATCGCGGAGCCCTGCCTGCCCATCGGGCTCGGGGTCTCGCCCTCTTCGGATGCTGTCGGCAAACCCGTCCAGTTCCAACGCAAACTCGTCTATCACCTTAAAGCGTTTCTCAAACCAGCGGCCACCGATCTTGCCGAACAGCCGTCTTTCTTCGTCATACGCAAATGCGGGATCCAAGGCAGCCCAACCCTTTTCGCCGAAAACTTTCAGGAAATTGGCTTGAGCAGCCCCAAAGCTGGCGCTCGCCTGCACGAGAAGCGAATCAGGGAATTTGAGTTGAAAACCGATGCTTTCTTCGACGCCGCTGAACCGCGCGGGGTCTGTAGTCCAGGCGTAAGCGCTGGCCTCAACAGGCTCCTTACCCGTCAGCCAACGAATGGTATTCACACAATAAACGCCAAGGTCCACAAGCGACCCGCCGCCGGAAGATGCTGGATCAAGATGCCAGGCCGGAACCTTCCTGTTGGGCGGCAGGAAGATGGTGAAAGCTGAATGGATGAGTTTCAGCTTGCCCAATTTGCCGCTCGTTACCAGTTTCTTCAGAGCAAGGCTCGCAGGTTCAAAGTACTTCCGGTAGGCGATCATCAGTCGAACGTTGTTCTCCCTGCACGCCTGGATCATTTGCCGGCACTCATCAACCGTTGTTGCCATAGGCTTCTCACACAGCACATGTCGGCCCGCTTCTGCCGCGCGCACGGAATAGCGCGCGTGCGTTCCATTGTCCGTGGCGATGAAGACGGCATCAACATCAGGGTTTTCAAGGCAGCGGTCGTAGTCCTCATAAGTGTATGAGGAGCCCGCTCCAAAAGCAGCAGCCAGCCGTTTGGCTTTCTTCAAGTCGCCGCTGACGACAGCGACCAGCTTCGACTTCTTGCTGTGTTGGAAGGCCGGCAGAACAGCCCGCTGCGAAATCCTTCCCAAACCCACAACTGCGTACCCAACTCGTATATTACTTGGCATTTAAGGCTCCTGTCGGTAATGGAGAGATTCTACACCCGCATCCACCCCTTTTGAAGGATCGGTGCGCTTTCAGCCAGAAAAATTGCGGGAGAAACGGCTGTTTCAAAGGCATTCTGCTACCCCAACATGAGCGCTCGTATTCAGCTTGACTTTTGTATGCGAAGGACTAAATTAGTAGCAGGAGGCACAGAGGCAATGTGCTGGACGCCGGTTCGGAACTCGGGGTCCCGGTGTGATGCCACTAGTGTTCAAGCTGCCAGCTACTCCTTTAACCGAACCACAGGGCCAGAGTCAAACTCTTGCGGTCGACGTTTCCGTCTGCTGGATCCGACGGTACGAGGAGGGTCCCATGTTTCAAATGATCAATGAAGAAAAGCCCACTGCTGAAGACCGGAAGATGTTATGGGTTAAGGTTGGGCTATTCATTGTTCTTATCGCCGCTCTGGGCGGGGTAGTCTATTTCTTCGCCATGACACCGTACGGGAAGTGATCAGGAATCAGGCGGAGGAAACCGCTCGTGCACGAGGTGAAGTGCGTCTTCTCGCGTGCGGACATTTCCTTCAAGCTGCGCGTCCTCGACCGCCTGAAGGATCTGTTTGAATAGTGGTCCTGGCTTGTAACCATCACGGAAGAGGTCGTTTCCGTCAAGCAAGCGTGCGGGCCTGATTTCCTGTTCCGGAAGTTCGTCAAGCATCTTCCTGGCCAGATTGTAATTATCGAGTTTCCCGTGGCTCGCTAGACAATCCAACCGGTGCAGTTCCAGATGCTCGGGGAAGCCCTGCATTCGCAGGAATCGAATCTGGGTTGACCGCTTCATTCGCGGAAAATCTTTAAATCGCAAGTGGTGGCGTACGAGTTCCACCACCCGCTCTGAATTGCGAACGGAAATCCGGAGTTTCTTGCAGATTTCCTCCGCCATTTTGGCCCCAACCTCGACGTGGTTGTCAAAGCGGATGCGTTCCCGCACTGTAAAAGTGCGTGGTTTGCCCACATCGTGCAACAGCACCCCGAGGGCCAGGGTCGGTGTTGGCAAGCTCAGACCATCGAGCATCATCATTGTGTGTATCCACACGTCGCCTTCGGGATGAAACTCGGGAGGCTGTTCTACACCTTGCATGGCCTTAACTTCCGGCAGCACATGTTCTAACAGCTTAGTGTTATCCAACAGTTCAAATCCCCGGCGCGCCTGGCCTTCCGTAAGGATTTTGAGGATTTCATCGCGAATTCGCTCGGCACTGACCAGCCGGATTTCCCCGGCCAGTTCCCTGATGGCATTTGCGACCGCGGCATCCAGCTCAAAGCCAAACCGTGCCGCAAAACGTACCGCGCGAAGCATGCGCAGGTGGTCTTCGCTGAAACGCTTGTAAGGATCACCAATTGTGCGGACCCTGCGGCCGCGAATATCCGCCTGGCCACCGACATAATCGAGTACTTTGTCATCTGCAGGGTCGTAGAGCAAACCGTTGATTGTGAAATCGCGCCGGAGGACGTCCTCTTCAGCTGTTTTCGCGTACACGACATGGGCAGGATGGCGGCCGTCCGTGTATACCCCGTCGCTCCTGAACGTTGCGACTTCCACGTTTCCGGCCTCGCGTGCAACAACCACCACGCCGAACTGGGCGCCCACCATCAGGCTGCCAGGGAAAAGCCCCTCCACTTGGTTTGGCTGCGCGGAGGTCGCCACATCGTAGTCTTTCGGCTCCTGGCCCATCACGATGTCGCGCACGCAACCGCCCACCAGATAAGCGACAAATCCTGCGTCGCGCAATCGCCGGACAATGTCATTTGCAGCAAGGCGCTTAGGATCCATGACTACCCTTTGTCGGAGTTCTCATCCACGTTAACCGGTAACGGCCGCACGCGCTGCAATCAGCATTTCGTAGCCTTGTGGCTGACCACCGCAACATAGGCTACTTCTTCTCTCTATCCAGCGAGCGCGCCAGTTGGAGCGCATCAAAACCGTAACGCCCGCGCACCCGATCCGCTGCGCGCAGAACGCGGTCAAGCTTTTCGTGTTTCTTGGAACTAAAAAGGCCAAGCTGGACGGTCGAGCTTTCCAGGTTTGATGTCCGCACGCCTATCAACCGAATCTTCTCCTGGCCATCCCACGCGGCGTGGAACATCAGCAGCACATGCTCGAAAATCACCGAGTCCAAATGGGTCGGCTCATCCAGAGTCGTGTCACGCGTAATGGTCTTGAAACGGTGGTCGCGGAGCTTCAATCCAACCGTGCGTGCAAACAGCCGGCGCTCTCTCAGTCGTCTTGCCACAAGCTGCGAAAGGTACGAGAGCGTTCGCTCCAGTTCCTCGGCGTCCGTTGTGTCCACCGGGAAAGTGGTTTCGTGGCTGATCGATTTGGGTTCTTCCTCGTAAGCGTAGGCTTCAATGTCCTTGCCCATCGACTTGGAAAACAGCCATTCGCCGTATTTGCCAAATCTTTCCTTCAGCCGTTCTGCCCCATACGTTTGCAGGTCCCCGATCGTCACAATGCCAAGCGAAAGGAGTTCTGGCTCAGTAACCTTTCCGATGCCCGGCATGCGCCGGACCGGCAGCGGCGCCAGGAAAGCTTTTTCGCATCCCGGCAGCACGTAAAGCAGCCCGTGAGGCTTGGCCTGGTCGGAAGCGATCTTCGATACTAGATGCGATGTTGAGGCTCCGACCGAACAGTTCAATCCCGTTCGCTTCTTCACGGTACGGATCAGTCGGTCAGCGGCGTTGAGCATCCCTCCATGCAGGCGCTCGGAACCGGTCAGGTCAAGATAGGCTTCGTCGATTGAAACCATCTCAATTACGGGGGTGAATTCCTGAAAGACCTCATAAATCTTCTGCGAATATTCACGATACTTCGCGTGTTGGCCGCGCAAAAAGATGGCGTGAGGACAGAGCTTTTTTGCCCTCCCTATCGGCATGGCCGAATGAACCCCGAATTTGCGGGCTTCATAACTGGCTGCAGCCACAACGCCCCGCCCGTCCGGGTCTGCACCGACAATGACGGCCTTGCCCTTAAGTGATGGGTCAGCCAGCTCCTCCACTGAAACGAAGAAGGCGTCCATGTCAACATGAAGGATCTGGCGGAGCATAGCCAATCATCCCGTCTTGCATGCAGTGATCACGCGTGGTATACCGGCGAGGTCCGGACGCACCTCCTGCTGCTGCCAGCCCTGGCCCAGCAGTCGCAATACAGCGTCCTTCTTATTGTAGCCAATCTCTACTACCACCGAGCCGCCAAGCTTCAGAAGCTGCTGCGCCTGAGGAAACAGCCGGGAATAGATCTCCTCGCCCTGGGCCAGATCGCCCCACGCCAGGCGCGGCTCAAATACGCGAACCTCGCGCTGCACGTCAGCAAGCTCGTCATGCCCGACGTAGGGCGGGTTGGAAATCACGAAATCGAAGGACCCCAGGAATTCCGGCCCAAGCAGACAGGACAGCAAGTCGCTTTCAAGGAATTTGACCTGACTGGCTGCTCCCAGTCGTTCTGCGTTCCGCGCGGCAACCTCAAGGGCATCGGCTGAGATGTCTGTAGCATACAGTTCAGCGCGGGGCAGTTCTTTGGCCAAGGCGATGGGAATACACCCTGAACCGGTGCCCACATCTGCAATCCGAAAAGGCTGCTGTTTCAAAAAGCCTTCCAGGTTGATCAGGTCAAGCACAGCTTCAATGACATGTTCGGTTTCCGGCCGCGGAATCAAGACTGCAGGGGTAACTTCAAAGTCCAACCCCCAGAATTCCTGATGCCCCGTGATGTACTGGGTGGGCTTGCCGGTGCATCGCTCTCCAATTAATACCATGTAGCGTTCGAACTGCTCAGCCGGGAAATCCTGCTCGGCATGCATGTAAAGGAAGGAGCGGTCCTGCTGGAGGACGTGCATCAACAGGAGTTCCGCTGCCAGGTTTGCGGAAGGCACGTCATGTTCCTCGAGGCGGTTCAACCCCGCCTGGAGCGCGGCGCGAAGTTGCATTGCAGAAGCTCGGTCCCACAACCTTTACGGTTAAGCGGCGACGGTCGCCTGCTTGAGCTTTTCGGTCTGGTAGTGAGTAATCAGGGCGTCGATGATTTCGTCCAGCTTTCCGTCCATCACCCGGTCAAGCTGGTGGAGTGTAAGGCCAATGCGGTGGTCGGACACGCGGTTCTGCGGGAAATTGTAAGTTCTGATCTTCTCGCTGCGGTCACCGGTGCCCACCATCGTCCGCCGTTCTTCAGAAATCTGCTTCTGTTGCTCTTCAAGGCGCTGCTCGTAGAGCCGCGAGCGCAATACACGCATGGCCTTGGCGCGGTTCTTGATCTGCGATTTCTCATCCTGGCAGGACACGATCATTCCGGTAGGCAAGTGCGTGATGCGAACCGCCGAGTATGTGGTGTTCACCGACTGCCCGCCCGGCCCCGAGGAGCAAAAGGTGTCGATGCGAATCTCCTTGGGGTCGATCTGGACTTCCACCTCGTCGGCCTCGGGAAGTACCGCAACCGTAATGGCCGAGGTATGAATCCGGCCCTGCTGTTCCGTCGCTGGGACTCGTTGCACACGGTGTACGCCACTCTCATACTTGAGGCGGCTGTAAACATTCTTGCCTTCAACCACCGCGATCACTTCTTTAAGTCCGCCAACTCCCGAAAGGGAAGAAGAAAGGATTTCGACCTTCCAGTTCTGCTGCTCCGCGTAGCGGCCATACATGCGGAAGATTTCCGACGCAAAAAGCGTTGCCTCGTCGCCGCCAGTCCCCGCTCGGATTTCAAGAACGATATTTTTCTCGTCGTTCGGATCCTTTGGCAGCAGCAGGATTTTTAACTCACTCTCCACAGCCTCCTGCCGCTTTTCAAGCTCGGAGAGTTCCTCCTGAGCCAGAGCCCGCATTTCAACGTCGGAGGATGGGTCTTCCAGCAACGATCGGGTCCCTACCAGGGCCTTCTGGACGTCTTTCCACTCACGATACCGCTCCACAATTTCCTGCAACTCGGAGTGGGACTTGGCTGTCTTCTGATAGACAGACGGGTCCCCCAGAACCTGCGGGTCGCTCAATGCGGCCGTCAGTTCCTCATACCGTTTTTCGATCTCTTCCAGTCTGGCAACGAAATGCATACTAGTAATCCGGGACGCTGTCTCGCCTCTTGTTAGAGAACACTTTCCAGTATGTCAATCAGAGAGCGGCAATCGATAATTCAGGCTCCCTTCGGGTAATAACCTGCACCCAAGGGGTTCTTTGAAATCCAGCCCTGTCTCGTCTTTCCTTGCCGATCGAGCGGCGATCGCGCTAACCACGCAAGTCAAGGCCAGATATCAGAATATCCGGCGGCGCATTAACGTGTCAATCAACCTAGCCAGCCGTCTTCGTAAGGACAACACTCACGCAGGCTGTTCCCCATTTAAAGCAGTGCTGCGTAAATCGCGTTGCTGCGCTTCCAACTGGCGACGCATTCCTGATAACGCGCAACTCGTGGAACAAAGGCAAATTTGGCTCAAGGGCATTTCGATCGGGCCCTGTTTGATAACCATTGAAAAGCTTTTTCGCTCCTAATTGGGCGTTAACTTCTCGAAGGAGCCCGGGTGCAAAAAGAAAATTCCGGCAAAATACTTGACAACCTAGTAAAGGGGGGAGTATATAACTACCCATCGATCCACTGTATTCGCCAAATCAAATGGCATAGGCCATAGCGTCGTCTTGCTTGGGGCAACCAACGAAGAGGTAGTCGGGCCACAGCAATTGGAAACCAATTAACGCTCGGATTTCGCTCCGGGCAAGATGGATTGTTACCAGAGGTTTGTGTGCCTTTGACAAAGGAGGCGTCGATGGCAGGTGTTTTAATCTGTCTCCAAATCTCTTAATCTCAAGTAAACCTATACGTAATAATGTCGTAACTTCCCCGACGTACACTCTCTCCTCTTCAATCAGTTCGACGAAACGGGGAAACCAATAGGGCCAAGGGCGCTCACTCGATGATCCACCCGAAGCCAGTCCCCAGAACAAAGTACGGTTCGTAGGCACGCTTGCTGACGTTTCCTTAATTTCCCTCAACCAGTCTTGAGGAACCTGAGAGAGGAGCGCAAAATGAGCAACGTACGTAGGAAAGCAGTACTGACGGCAATCCTTGGCTTGCTGTTATCTGGAACTCTTTGGGCACAGTCGGATTTCGGAACTATTTCGGGTTACGTCAAGGACCCGTCGGGGGCAACCGTTCCCAAAGCCATGGTCACAGTAAGCAATCAAAGCGGCCTCCAGCGTGAGGCTACAACCGACGCAAGCGGGTTTTATGCAATTCCCAACCTGCCGCCTGGTTATTACACGATGACCGCCACCGCAGCAGGCTTTCAGAAATACGTTTCCCAGCAGAACAAGCTCGACCCGAGTGCGCGGCTTGCAATTAATGCCGTGCTTACTGTGGGTGCAACGACACAAACGGTACAGGTGACAGCGCAGGTAGCGACGCTGCAAACCCAATCCGCCGCCGTACAAAAGCTGGTGACACGGCAGCAGATTGACTCACTGGAATTGAATGGGCGCAACCCGGTCAATCTGGCCCAGCTCGCACCAGGAGCTCAAGGGGGGACCCTTGCCGGCTTGAATTTCAATTTTGGCCAGGGCCCGTCACACTTCAACGGCTCCCGCAATTGGGACAACCTGATCACTTATGACGGCGCGCCCGCTACCCGCACGCGCGCCAACGGCACCAGCCTGGGCTCCGCCGATGAAGACTCGACCGAGGAAGTCCAGGTCCTTGGGGCGAACTACAGCGCGGAATACGGACGCACCTCCGGCGGGCAGATCCGCATCATCACCAAGAGCGGTGGACCTCAATTCCACGGGGCTGCATACGAATACGTGCGCAACACCTTGTTGAACGCCAATACCTGGCAACGCAACGCAAACACCACCACCACCGGCCTGGCGGCAACCAATTTTGTCGCGCCCGACCATTATAATGATTTCGGATATAACATCGGTGGGCCTTTCTACATCCCCGGACACTTCAATACCAACAAGGACAAAATCTTCTGGTACTGGGGGCAGGAATTCACCCGAAACTATTATACGGACCAGACCAGCCAGACCGTCCCTTCCTTGCTGATGCGGAATGGCAATTTCAGTGAACTGCTCGATCCGAACAATTTTTATTATCACAAGACCGTCCAACTCATGGACCCGAAGACGCGGCAACCATTCTCCGGGAATATCATCCCAGCGCCCGGAACCGCCACATCAGGTTCGACGGCCAGCGCCAACGGGCTCGGACTACTGAACGCCTATCCTTTCC
Source organism: Acidobacteriota bacterium (assembly GCA_021780055.1). Next base: position 3,918 of record JAJXZM010000193.1, on the reverse strand, counting down.
CTAATCTCAACACACCTATCAACGGCAACCAGAACTTTTTCCTTTCGGCCGCCCATCCACAGCGTCAACAAAAGAAAACCATTTCTGTGGATGTGAACGTCACTCCGAACCAGCGGATTCGCTATCGGGGCATCTACTACAGCTTTTGGGAATACCAGCCACTCGATGGCGGCAGCGGTGAAACGCCGAAGTACTTTGACCGGCCTAACTTTACCAACTCTCTCGATTACACCTGGGTGCTCAGCCCCACCAAGGTGAACGAACTACTGTTCACCGTCAGCCACGACCGCGTCCTGATTCCAGTGAATGAGGCGGGATTCGTTGACCGCACCACACGCGGCGTCAACTTCCCCTATATTTTTCCGGTCTCTGAAAAGCTGATCCCGACCCGCATTCCCAGCATAAACATGTCGGAGTTCAGCGGGTTGAGTGGCGGGCCGTATCCGTCGCACTCCGCGGGGCCCATTGTAGACCTCTCGGACAATTTCTCCTGGGTGAAGGGCAATCACACTATCAAGTTCGGCGGGTTGTGGGAATGGCAGGGAGAGAACAATAATGACGAAATTAACGTCTCAGCCTGCAACACCTGCACCAACACCCAGAATGGTCAATTCCTCTTCAGTGATAACGGAGGAAACTTCATCCGGCCGGGGTACACCGTGGCATCCTCTGGCGCAGCGGTTGCAAACACGGCACTGGGCCTTTTTGACTCGTATTCAGAAATCGGCCACCGCGCTTACACGATCTTCCGCGGCAACATGTACGAAATGTTTGGGCAGGACGCCTGGTCTGTCACGAGCAAGCTGCACATCGATTATGGACTTCGGTACTCGCTCATCGTTCCTTATCATGCCTCTTGGGGCAATATGATCGTTTTTGACCCTAATTTCTACAATCCTGCAAACGCCGTAACGGTTGATCCCTCGACCGGCCTGATTGATGGCTCGCCTACGATCGATCAGCTTTACAACGGCATGGTCATTCCCGGCAGCGGGTTCCCTTCTTCCGCAAACGGCCGGGTTCCGGAAGCGACTTCCGGCTTATACAACGGCCTGTTTCACGGGCTCCCCAACTATTACGGTTATGTTCAGAAAAATGCTTTTCAGCCTCGTGTCGGCGTCGCCTACCGCTGGACGGACAAAATGGTGCTGCGCGCAGGTATAGGCCGCTTTATCACTCGTCTGGGGGATAGCGACTCGATCTTCCTGGGTGGAAACCCACCTTTTCAGCCGAATGCCAGCACATCCTTCGGGTTCGTGGATAACCCCGGCGGGACCGGAGTCAATCCTGTTCCTCTGGTGGTGACAACCGCGGCCAGGGATACGAAGAGCCCGGAGGCTTGGACGTGGAACGTCACGGTCGAACGTGAACTCCCTTGGCACTCCCTCCTGAGCGTGGCCTACGTCGGCAGCCATGGACTGCACTTGCAGCGCCAAGCGGATATTAATCAGCCTACGCTGGCCACGGTCGCAGCCAATCCCGGCGTTAACCTGAACGCCATACGGCCCTTCAAGGGCTTCGGATCCATCCGCCAATCGAACGGCGTGGCCACTTCCCAGTACAAATCGCTACAGATTGGCTGGAGCCGCCCCTTCACCAAGGGTCTCCTGTTCAGCATGGCATACACGCTTTCCAAGAGTATGGATAGCGGGTCCAATGTACGCGATGTGGTTCCGAACACCTACGACACCAGTTTCTTGTGGGGACCGTCTGAGTTTGATGCCCGCAACAACGTGGTGGCCAGTATCCTGTACCATCTCCCGTTCTTCAGCAACCAGAAGGGCTTCGCGGGTCAGGTGCTAGGCGGATGGGAGGTCTCGAGCCTTCTGCAGTTCCAGAGCGGGAATCCGTGTAGCGTGGCCGGATCGAGCGACTACGCGGGCGTGGGCCTCGACTCTAACTTCGGCTGCGGCGTGAACGGCCAATACTGGGTGAAGAACGGCGATCCGAAGATTCTTGGTAACTTTGGGTCAGCAGGGTGGTTCGCCACGACCTCTGGCGGCTCGCCCATCTTCACAGCGCCCCCCAAGGGGACCTTCAACACGCAGCGCGTTCGTAACATCATCTACCAGCCGGGGTTCAACAATTGGAACTTTGGGCTCTTTAAGTCATTCCCGATTCGTGAGAATATGGGACTTCAGTTCCGCGCCGAGGCCTTCAACTTCCTGAACCACCCGAACTGGGGTGGCCCAAGTGGTGGCGGCGTGAATTTCAATCCCACCAGCTCTACGTTCGGGCAAGTAACCACCAAGGGCGGAAGCCCAAGCAGCGGTGGCGAGCGCAACATCCAGCTCTCACTGCGGTTCTACTTCTAACCACAACATGGCAAGGTCCCAATGAGTTCTGAGCGGAGGCACACCAGCCACCGTTCAGGACTCGGGACAGGATTACAGGGGTGGGCTCACGACCTGCCCCTGCTTTTTTCCATTCAACTTCATGGTAGTTTCCCCCTGCCATTCCTTTCCTCCATTGGCGCCGGCATTTAACCTGCCAAAGGAAACTGGAACTACGGCATGAGACTCCTTATGACCTAGCGGATTTCCAACCGTGCCGACGTAGCGCCGTCCAACGCTCATCCAACTATAGGAATAATTTGATATACTTCGGCACTGCGCTTCCGCGTTGCAAAGTCGAGGCGAGCGAGCCAGCAAAGGTTGCGTGGCTCGTTGTCCGAACAGCGATGCGATGTTATATAGGGCTTTATGCAAATAAGAGTTGAGGATCGGACCGCCCAAAGAATCCTGATGCTTTTGATGCTTACAGGACTTGTGCTTGCGACCGTGTGGATTGGGAAAGCCTATATTGCCTACCGGGCAGGCCACACGCTGACTATCCCCAGCCTCGAACTGGCCAGCCGCCTAAACTCCGCCAACGCCACATACCACGTTCAACTGGGCCGTCTCTACCAGTACAGCATTACGAATCCGAGGCCCAAGGATGCCATTCAGCAATTCCGGGATGCCATCAAGGCCAATCCCTACGATCCTCAGGGCTGGATCAATCTTGCTGCTGCGCACGAGTTTGAAGGCGACCCCCAAAAGGCAGAAGAAGATCTGAGGCACGCTTCAGCGCTGGCCCCTGATCTGCCCGTTTACCAGTGGACCATCGGAAACTATTTCCTGCTCCACGAAAATGTTGAGGAAGCGTTTCGGCATTTAAGAGTTGTGCTGGCCGGTTCTCGCAGGTACGACCGCACTATCTTTAACCTGGCTTGGAAGTCATCCGGCAACGGCACGCAAATCCTCCGGGAACTTATCCCGAACGACCTGCCGGCCGAATTCAGCTACCTGGACTATCTAGTTGGCGAGCGAAAATTTGACGACGCCGGAGCGGTGTGGAAGCGCATTGCAGCAGGCACGGGAACGTTCGACCCACACCAGGCAAATGGCTATATTGACACACTCATCAAGACAGGACAGGCCGACGCCGCCTACCAGGTGTGGACAGATCTCGAGGACAAAGGATTGGTCCGAAAACCTCCTGGCGGCCGCAACCAGAACCTGATCACCAACGGAGACTTTGAAGACCCTCTCCTGAACATGGGCTTCGGGTGGAGAATCCAGGACGTGCCGGGAGTTTACGCAGGTCTGGATACGGCCACTTTCCATTCGCCCGGGCGTTGCCTTTCCGTGCAGTTCACCGGCAAGCAAAACCTGAATTACCACCAGGTCTTCCAGTTTGTTAAGGTGTCGCCAAACCACAACTACGAGCTCAATGCCTTCATGAAAACCCAGGATATTACCAGCGACAGCGGACCTCGCATCGAGGTAGCCGATGCTTATGATCCGGGTGTATTGGACAAATTCACTCCGGGTATGACGGGGACAAGCGGCGGGTGGAACCCGTTGAACATGCAGTTTAAGACAGGCCCCAAGACGCAACTGCTCCTTGTGATGCTGGTTCGCCCGGCCAGCACTG
>JAJXZM010000400.1 GCA_021780055.1 Acidobacteriota bacterium | reverse complement strand
TTGGCATGATGGTCTCCTCTTCCGCGAAAATACGCCTGACCACCAGGGATTGCAACTGTCAATTGTGGGTTTGGGTCCTCCGGCCGGTGGCGCGGGTGCTCGCCTGGTTGTGTCCCCCAAGTGTTCTCAGGAGGGCAGGGGCTCATCTCCGCCGCGCCCTTCATTGATGTGCCACCCGCCAGATCAACCTGCGCGAATAACACTCAACACTGAACCTGGAGTTCGAAACGTAAAACCCGGAACTCAGAACTCGTCATTTTTCTATCGGTGTTCGGTGATGGTCAGCACCTGATCGACGGTTGGGTTCTCAACCACCTGGCTCTTGCCGCCCAGCCATTGCACCTCGACCTTTTCCACCCGGTCAAACTTGCCCAGGCCGAACCAGGCTTCCGGAGCGGACTGCGAAAGGTAGGAACCCGCTGTTCCGTATTCGCGCAATTGCCGCTTGCCGCCGGCTTCCAGATAGACCTTCGCCCCGTAGCCGGAACGGTTGGTCCGCGTGCCCACCAGGTGAACCGACAGCCAGTGATTGCGGTTGCCTCCGTCGTTTCGCAGCAGCATCGGCCGCCCGTGGTTCGTCATCACGATCATGTCCAGGTCGCCGTCGCGGTCATAGTCTGCAAACGCGGCTCCGCGGCCCACAATCGCCTGCTTCAGAGCGTTTCCGGCGGCTCCCGAGCGGGCCAGATCGTAGAACCCATCCTGCCCCTTGGACCAGAAAAGAAAAGGCCGGCCCGGAACAAGCTTGGTTGTGTCGCCCTTGTCTTCCAGCGTTGAGCCGTTGACGGCCATCAGGTCCAGCCGGCCGTCGTTGTCGAAATCGAAGAAGAAGGCGCTCCAGCCCGCATTGCCCATGGCAATTTCACCGCAGCCATACATGTCGGCGGCGTCGGTAAAATGCAGTTTGCCTTTTCTCTGTTGCTCTTCCCAGAGATTCTGGTAAAGCGCGTAGCCCTGTCCGATCCAATGGGTCAGGAACATGTCGATGTCGCCGTCGCCGTCAAAGTCCCCCAGCGCGACGCCCATGGTTCCGCGGTTTTCCTCGGTCCACGAGGAGGCGCTGATGTCCTGGAAGCGCCCCCGTCCCAGGTTCTGATACATGCGGTTTGAAGAGATGTCGTTCCCAACGTAAAAATCCATCCAGCCGTCCAGGTTGAAATCGCCAAAGGCAGCGGACAGGCTGCGCCCGTCTGCGTTGGCCACGCCCAGATGCCGGGCGACGTCCGTGAAAGTGCCGTTGCGGTTGTTGTGATACAGGCGGTTCGGCACCGGGTCAAACGAAGAGGGATTGAGTGTAAAGGGCACGTTGGTGCCGTATTCCTGCGAGGTGGCGCCGGTGGGAACGCCGCGAAGGTCGTAATTCAAATAGTTGGTGACGAAGAGGTCCAGGTAGCCGTCGTTATCGTAATCCACCCAGACCGGCGTCATGCCCCACAGGTGGTTGCCCACGCCCGCGCGATCGGACACGTCCGTAAATGTCCCATTGCCGTTGTTGTGATAGAGGACCGACCGCCCGTAGTTGGTCACGTAAAGGTCAAGGCGCCCGTCGTTGTCGTAATCGCCCCAGGCTGCGCCCATTCCGTAACCGCCCCGGTTGGCAACGCCTGCCTTGAGCGTCACGTCGGTAAACGTTCCGTCGCGGTTGTTGCGGTATAGATGACTGTAGGGCGCGTCGGGGCCGGCCTTCGCGCCCCAGGGGCCGGGCTGGTTCACCAGATAGAGGTCCGGCCAGCCGTCGTTGTCGTAGTCGCCCCAGGCGGCTCCGGGCCCCATATCTTCGGGAAGCTGGTGCGTCCGCTTGCCGGCCGAGTGGACAAAATCGATTCCGGCCTGCTCGGTCACGTCGGTAAAAACGATGGCCGGATGGTCTGCAGGAAGTTTCCTCGCCGCGCTGTCAAACACCTGTGGCTTCGAGTTCTGCGTAGAGCGCGAACAGGCCGTGGCGAAGCCCGCAAAAGCGCCGGCACCGTAAAGCAGAATTTCCCGCCGCGTCATTGCCCCATCCCTGGTCCGCGCAATGGAGTCAGCGAACTCACTTTGCGCCGTTTAACAGAAGTGGCTGCCTGGATTTTTCCGCTGCCGGCCAGCGGCACTTCCACGCGGTCCGAGGAAATATCGGTAATCGGTGACTCCATGTGCTTGCCCGGGAAGGCAAAGTCCATGAAGTACTGGTTCGCCTTGCGGTAACGCAATCGTGCCGCGATGGTCAGCGGGCCTTTCGCGTTGCGAGGAACTGTGAACTTGTACTCGTACATGTCGGAGTAGCCGGGGAAGATCGCCCGCTTCCACTTGGAGCCCACGTAGTGCCACAGGTCGTGCCGCACAATTTCGTTGCCCTCCGCGTTCACTCCTTCAGCTTTCAACACAAACGTGCCGGGCTCGACATGATCATCCGGCATCAGTTCGCCGGAATGGAAGATCACGCGCCCGGTCTGGTCGCTGACTTTCACTTCTACCCAGGCGCGAATCAGGTCCAGCGGGCCGGTCGGGAAGCTGTGTCCGGCTTTGTTGTTGGAAATCACGGTGCGGAACTCAGCTTTCTCGCCGGGCTGCAGCGTTTGTGGAGGAACAATTCTGATGGGCAGCACGGGACCTTTGGGCCAGACATTGGCAATTTCCGGAATGTATTTTTCCCCCTGGAGCCACTCCTTCACCCGCTCCGTCTGCGCCTTCGCATCGGGGGAGTGAATGAGGTCCGGCATCCACTGGTTGCCCGCGGCAAACCAATGATTGCGGTGTTGCAGGCCCAGGCCGGTTTTCAGATCGTAAGGATCGGCCAGCGCCACGCTCGGCGCCTTCTGGTAATACATGTGGCACTGCTGGCAGCGCAGCCTGTGAGCGGGATCAGGGTCGGTGTTCCACTTGCCATGTTTCCAGTCATCGTACTGGTTCTGGAGCTGCACCCAGCCCACATGATTGATCTGTTTGTCGATAAACTGCTTGTGGCAGGCCCCGCAGGAGGCCGGGTTTTTGTCGAGCGCCAGTTCGTAATCCTGATCATGCTGGCGGGGATAAGCGCGAATCAGAAAATGCGTGATGGAAGCAGCACGCCCCACGCCGGCATATTCAAACAGGTAAGGCTCGGGAGGCCCCCACACGTAATTCCCGTTACCCTGCACGTCCACGCGGCGCATGGCGTGGCACACCACGCACGACGCGCCCTCTGTGAACCCCGGAGCTTCAATGCTGGTGCTGGCATTCTTGTAGCCCGAAAGCAGCGAGACAGGATCATGGCATCCCGCGCAGTAGCGTGCCGCCGGAGCGCCTTCCGCATGGATCAGCGCGGCCTGCACGGCCTGAAAGCCCTTGTCCTCCGACGCCCATCGATGGCTGTCGGCGGCCCACTCGTTATAGATCTCCGTGTGGCAGCCGGAAGCGCCGCAGGATTTTGATCCGGCCAGCAACTCGGGAGCCACCGGGCCTCCGCTCGCCGTCTTCGCCATGCTGGGAGCAAAGGGGTCCTTGCCGTAGGGCATCTTGTAACCCGCCGGCAGCGCGTAATGGCTGAAGCCCGGCGCGTAGGCTTTGTAAACTCCCGCGAAAATGCCAACAACCGCCCCCAGCGCCAGCACCGTCACACCGCTGGTCAGCCACATGTGGCGGCGTCCGGGACCGAAGTCTATTGTTCCGATCTGACCGTTAGCGCCCAGGCCGTTCAGCCCGTTTTTCAGATTGTTTCCCACTTTCCGTGCGTGCGGCCAGACGTGATAGCCAAGAAATGGCAGCGCCGCAATGCCGCCCCACAAGTGCAACTGGTCCCACAAGCGGCTGGTGTAAAGTCCGACCATTGCCTGCCAGG
>JAJXZM010000094.1 GCA_021780055.1 Acidobacteriota bacterium | reverse complement strand
GTCCGTCGCTAGCGTGTTTGTGAGCCGGCTTGATACGCTGGTAGACAAACAGTTGGAAGCAAAGCTGGCCAATGCCAAAACTCCCGAAGAGCGCAAGAAGATTGAAGGGCTTGCCGGCACGGTTGCAGTGGCGAATACCAAGCTGATTTACCAGAAATACAAGGAAATCTTCCTGACGCCTCGCTTTGAAGCGCTGGCGAAGAAAGGCGCGCGCGTCCAGCGGCCGCTCTGGGGTTCCACCAGCACCAAGAACCCCAACTACAGCGACACCCTTTACGTCCAGGACCTGATTGGTCGCGATACGGTCAACACCATGCCGACCCAGACCCTTGACGCCTACCTCGACCATGGCAAGCCTGAGGCGGACACCATTGAGCAGGGCTTGGATGAGGCCCGCAACATTATCGCGCAACTGTCGGGTCTGGGCTTCGACCTGCGCGCCGTGACGCAACAGCTTGAGGACGAAGGCGTCAAGGCCTTTGCGAACGACTACCAGAAACTCCTGGCGAGTATCGAAGCGAAAAAGAAGAGTTCCCTGGCAGCAAGCAACTAGCAGAATAATTCTGCCAGACGGGCGCAAGTAAGATATTCAGCAATACACTGTCTGACTCGACCGGCCGGAAAGATCAAGCGCCGATTGTGATGGACTTGCCGGGAATTCGGCTCACTCTGCATGACGGCAGCAGGGGCAACCTTGCGGCAAGCGTGATGGAACCTTGCAGCGAGGTCCGGAAAGGACGAAGGTCATTATGGCGGATATATCGGTCGCCGCAAATCCCTTACGCGAAGGAATGCGCATCCGGAGGACACCAGCCCCGTGCTCAATGGTGATCTTCGGTGCTTCCGGCGACCTGACACAACGGAAGCTGATTCCCGCACTCTATTATCTCTATCGCGAGCGGCTGCTGCCCCAGGGCTTTTCCGTGATCGGTTGCGCGAAGACGCCCTACGACAACGAGAAATTCCGTGAGACCATGGCGGATGCCGTCCGGAAATTTTCCGAGCAGCCATCTTCAGTGGATGAGGCCTCGCTCAAAAGCTTTACGGGATCGCTTTTTTATTTGACCGACGATTTTGGCGACAGCAAAGCGTATGCGCAGCTTGGCGACCTGCTCAACAAGCTGGACCAGGAAAGAGGGACCGGAGGGAACCGGCTCTATTATCTTGCCACGCCGCCCAGTTCGTTTCCTGTGATCATCGGCCATCTTGGCTCCGCTGGCCTGGCGGCTCCGGAAGACCCGGGAAAGAGCTGGACGCGCGTGGTGATCGAAAAGCCGTTCGGCCACGACCTTGAGAGCGCCCGCGAACTGACCGCCACTGTAAACTCGGCCTTTAAGGAAGAGCAGGTTTACCGCATCGATCATTATCTGGGCAAGGAGACCGTCCAGAACCTTCTGGTTTTCCGCTTTGCCAATGGCATCTTTGAACCGATCTGGAACCGGCGCTACATTGACCACGTTGAAATCACTGTCGCCGAGGATCTGGGCGTCGAGGGCCGGGGCCGCTATTACGAAGAGGCCGGGTTGCTGCGCGACATGATCCAGAACCACGTGATGTCGGTGCTGAGTCTCGTGGCGATGGAGGCGCCTGCGTCGTTCGACGCCGTGGAAGTTCGCGACGAAAAGGCGAAGGTGATGCGGTCCATCCGCCCCATTGATATGGAGCACCTGGACAGCTTTGTCGTGCGCGGCCAATATGGTGAAGGCTGGATCAGAGGTGACAAGGTACCGGCCTACCGCGCGGAGCCGAACGTCTCTCCGGAATCGTCCACGGAAACTTTTGCCGCTCTCAAGCTGTTTATAGATAACTGGCGATGGGCGGACGTTCCCTTTTACGTGCGCTCCGGCAAACGGCTGGCCAAGCGGGTTTCGGAAATCATTGTTCAATTCCGGCGCGTCCCGCACATGGTTTTCGGACGGAAAACACAGAACCCGGTTCATCAGAACGTGCTGGCCATGCGCATCCAACCGAACGAAGGCATTTCCATCAATTTCAACGCCAAGTTTCCAGCGCCCATGATGGAAATCCGTCCCGTCAAGATGGAATTCCGTTACGCCGAGTCGTTTGGAGGAGAACCACCCAGCGCCTATGAGACGCTGTTGCTCGATAGCATGCTGGGTGACCAGACTCTTTTCAACCGCGAGGACGCAGTGGAACTTGCTTGGCAGTTGTTTACGCCGCTGCTCGAACGCTGGCAGGAAGACGGCGACAAAGGCGTGCAATTTTATCAGGCGGGGAGCTGGGGTCCGGAAGCCGCGGACAGATTGCTTGAGCGTGGTGGCCACCGCTGGCATCGGCTTTAGCTTCCGGGCATTCTGGCAACCCAATGCGTTTTTGTCCGCCCGGGTCTCATCAACAGGAGGAAGCGTTGCCTGTATTTAAGAAGTTCAAATCTCTGACAGCAGGCGAACTCCAACCGGCCAATGTTGCCACGTTGGAAGAGGAGTTGTCTGAGCTTTGGAAATCTGCCGCGGTAGATCCCGGGACAGAGCACCCCGTGGTGAGGGCATCCGTCCTCACCCTTCTCGCGTTTGTCGAGAATGAAGAAGATGGACGCGAGACCTTCAACCTGATAAGCCACGTGATTGCCCAGAACCCCTGCCGCGCAATCCTGATGATTGCTGAACCCAGGCAGCGGCCGGAAGGTCTGTCGGCGTGGATATCGGCGCAGTGCCATCTGCCGCCCTCCGGCGCAAGACAGGTTTGCTGTGAACAGATCTATTTGCGGGCGCGCGGTGAATCGGTGAGCGGATTAGACAACGTTATCCTTCCGCTGATTGTTCCAGAACTTCCTGTTTATCTCTGGTGGCGGGCAGGGCGGTTTGCTCCTCCGTCTTTTCTGGACGAGGTCCTCCGAGTTACGAATCGGGTGCTCGTGGATTCAGGGCGCTTTGAAGAACCGGAGACGGACCTTGCAACTTTGGCCCGACAGGTGGGGCGGTTTCGAGACGCGAAGGGTATGGCATTTAGTGATCTCAACTGGGCCCGGCTCACCCCTTGCCGCGAACTGATCGCGCAAAGTTTCGATTCTGAAGAAGCTCGTTCCTGCCTTCAAGACATTGCAGAGGTATCGTTTGAGTGGCAAGTGGGAGCCAACGACCCTGCGAACCACGTTGCCCATGCGTTGCTTCTCACCGCCTGGCTGGCCAGCCGTCTTGGCTGGCAGCCGGCAGGGCGCATGGTTGCCAGCACGAGTCCAGACCGCGTGATTGAGTTCCGGAATGGAAACAACCCAGTCCGAGTAGAATGGGCTGTTCGACGGGAAGCCACCCAGGCGCCAAATTCGTTCAAAGTACAAATGAAGACACGTTCCTCTCCTCCGGCAATATTCTCCGTTACTGAATCGGCGGGAGAAGGTATTGTACGTACCAGCGCCCGAATGCCGGGGCGTGCGCCGCTCGAAAGAACCGCCCGGCTGGTGGTGATGGGCGACGTGGAACTCGTCAACGAAGAACTCAAATTTCCGGAGCGCGACAGTATTTACGAAGAGACCTTGGCCCTGATAGCGCGTATGGTTGAATTGTAAAAGTCCGCGGTCGGAGTTGGCTGGGCCCCGGACAGATTTCGATGAGCGAGACAAATATCCAGATATTTCCTGACTTGGAAGCGCTGAGCCGGGCCGCCGCCGTGCGGTTCACCGAGCTCGCCCGGGAGCGCGTCCAACAGGGAAGGATTTTTTCGGCCGCTCTCTCGGGCGGCTCAACTCCGAAGACTTTTCTGGAAATTCTGGCGAACCCGGAATTTTCTCAGCGGATCCCGTGGGAGAGCGTTCATCTTTTCCAGGTTGACGAGCGGTGTGTACCGC
>JAJXZM010000555.1 GCA_021780055.1 Acidobacteriota bacterium | reverse complement strand
ATACGGGACCGAGCGCAGTCCACGGTACGTTCACCTTGAGGCCGGGCACGCTGCCCAAAACCTGCTTCTGGAAGCTGTTGCGCTGGGACTTGGCGGGGTACCGATAGGAGCGTTCCACGATGGCGAAGTGCAGAGGGTGCTCTCGCTCCCTCGCGACCACCAGCCCCTTTACCTGATTCCTGTCGGCAAACCACGGTAAATTGTAGTTGTGGAAGTCCGTGAAAGAGACACTCTGCCCATGTGTGACTGAGGGTATTTCCTAAAGCGGATACCTCCTAAAATACCCTTTTCTTCAGCCGGTTCACGGTGAACTTGGCGGTGTCCGCTATAGCCATCACGGCCATGACGCCGGCCTGCACCGGGTCCGTGACGACAAGGTCCGCGACATCGGGAACGCTGCCGGCCATGTTGAGGCTGATTACCAGCAATCCCTGGGCGCGAACTTCGCGGACGGCTCGTTCGATTTCTCCTCCCATCAGCGAACCGGCCAGCACGAGAACGCGTGCACGGGGCAGGCGTCCCACGGCGCGAACCGCTTCCGCAAGCGGTTGCTCGCCCACGAGAGGAATCGTATCGACCGAGATATGTTCGCCGCGGATGTTGTGCCGGTCGGCTTCGGAGATGGCTCCGATGGCAACCTGTCCCACTTGCGCGCCGCCGCCCATCACAATGATGCGCTTGCCGTAAATTTTGTCGAGGGTTCCGACAGGCTCCGCTTCCTTCACGATGGGCAGCGCTCGGATTCCCCCCAGCAGCACTTCGGGTGGCCCCGGCAACTCGATTTCAAAATAGATACGCGCCTCATGCGCGCTGCTCTCAACGATTGCCACGGATGAAATATCACCCTGCTGATCTGCGATCACTCCCGTCAACTGGTGAAGGACACCCAGCCCTGAATCCACACGAACCAGTATCCCGATTTTTTCCGCCATCATTTCTCCTTAACAAGGAAGTGGACCGGCAAAACTGGCACTTCCGCGCCTGCATGTCCGCTTAGCGTAACATAGTTCGCAGGCTTCAGCAGGCCGACGACTTGCCCCCGAATCTATTGATGCGTCATTATTAACTGGGTTTTCGATGGATAATCGAACCAGTGGAGTCTGCGTAGGAGGGAGGATGAGGAAAATATTGTTCCTTTCGGTTGCTCTCATTTGTGCAGTGGCCCGTGCGCAGGACTTGCCGGTGAATGCGGGTCCAGCCCCTGTGGCGCAGATTGGTTGCACTAACGCTGCGGATGTAAATGCAATTCGCAAAATCCCGTTGTTATGGAAAAACAACTATAACAGGGGGAATGCTGCCGGGGTTGCGGCTCTTTACGATGAAAATGCAGGCTATCTTACGCAGCACTTTATCTCCGGCATCGTTCATGGACGCGCCGCTATCCAGGCTTATGTCCAACTCGGCGTGGATGCCAGCTATCACGTTGATTCCATCCAGATCCTTTCAATGGGGTGTTCAGGGAACCTCGCCTACACCGTGGGCCGTTACGAGGCTACCAATGCCGGACAGAAAGCGATAGGCTTCAATCTTGTGGTGCTTCGCAAGGTCAAGGGGCGCTGGATGATCGTTGCGCATGAAGCCGCCGTGTCTGATCCGGCCACCGCCGTCCGCGACCTCGACATAAAGAAGTCCCAATAATCCTCGATTCTGGTATATGATCTTCGCCCGATCGCAGCGACGCGGGGTGACACCTGTACGTCTGCAGAAACTCATATCTGAATTTGTGTATCGTCGTGGCGTGATCACCATTGGCGGATAACAGTTCACAGGAGGGCACAGTGGATCGCAGAAGCTTTTTCCAGAATTCTCTAGGGGCCGTGGGGGCTGCAGCTTTGCTTCGGGATGGCGGCGCAGGGTCTGGCGCTGGGGCGGAAGACGCTGAGAGTACTCAGCCCAATGTAATCTGGATTCTGGGCGACCAGTTTCGTTCTTTTGCGATCAGCAGTAACGGCGACCCGAACGTTCACACTCCCAACATTGATATCCTCTCCCGGACGGGCGTTAATTTTGATCACGCCGTTACCTGTTTCCCTCTTTGCTCCCCCTTCCGGGGTTCGATGCTGACCGGCCGCTATCCGCACCATTGCGTCCCCGGCCATGAATACCCTCTGCCTGAGGGCCAGCCCACCATCACCGCTCCTCTGCATGAAGCGGGTTATCAGACGGCCTATTTCGGCAAGTGGCATGTGGACGGATGGCACGAAAGCGACGGGCGTGGCGCCATGCACATAGTTCCACCCAACCGTCGCGGCGGGTTCGACGAGTGGATCGGTTATGAAAACAACAACAGCCAGTGGGATTGCTGGGTCCACAGTGGATCCGGGAAGGACGCTTCTCACTACCGGCTACCCGGATACGAAACCGACGAACTCACCAATTTACTGATCAAGTATTTGCGGGAGCGCGGCGAAGAGGCCAAGGCCGGAAAGGCGCGACCGTTTTTCGCCGTGCTTTCGGTCCAGCCTCCTCACAATCCTCATGTTGCGCCTGCGGAATTTATGAGTCGCTACAACGGAGGCCAGCTTGAACTGCGGCCCAATGTTCCGCCGGTTGAATGGGTGCAGAAGCAGGCACGCCGCGAACTGGCGGGCTACTATGCCCAGATTGAAAATCTCGATTGGAACATCGGTCGCGTGCGGAAAACGCTGGAAGAAACCGGCATGGAATTCAATACTTACATTTTTCATTTCGCCGATCACGGCGACATGCTGGGCTCGCACGGGCATTTCCTGAAGACCACTGCGTACGATGAATCCATCCGTATTCCGATGATCGTAAGCGGCGGTGTGCCTTACTATGATGGCAACCGCAGTGGACGTCCGTCAGTTCCATTTAATAGTGTAGACATTGCACCCACTACGCTCGGACTCTGCGGAATCCGTAGGCCCTCCTGGATGGAAGGCACGGACTATTCGCATTACCGCCTGGCACGGAGTCCCATGGAAAGCGAGCCCGATTCCGCCTATCTGGAACAGGTTGTTCCGCCGGGGTTCTTCGGCCAGATCAACCCGATGAACACGCTTTCTGAAAGGGTCGAAAAGGCCGAGGACCAAGTCCAGGGAGGCTGCATTAATCTCCCCTGGCGTGGCCTGGTCACCCGCGATGGCTGGAAGTACACCTGTCTGCCGAATGCTTCCTGGCTGATGTTCAACCTCAACGAGGACCCTTATGAACTCGTCAACCTGGCGCACTACAATGCGTATCGCACAGAGCGAAAGAAGCTGATCGCCCGGCTGAAGCAGTGGGTCAGTGACACGGGCGACACGTTCGAGGTGCCGGACAATTGATGTGGTTCTGCCCGCGCGATTCTTCCCAGGACAGGGTTCTCCGTTTTGCCTTCAATAAGCAAGACGGTGAAGTGTGTTGAGCGGCTGGCACAATTCCGCCGCTGGTTTGCTCCAGTGAAATACGAAGGACAGCCTGGAGTTAATCTCCGGAAGAATTCCCCGCCGATTTGGCCGTACGCCCCAAACGGCCCTTGGTGCACCAGGTGATACGGTGGAGTTGCTGGGAAGCCAGTGCCGGGCCCATTCCAGGTGCCGTGGCAGTATAATGTTCATTCGATTTTAAAGCGGCAAAGCTGGGGGCGTGATGAATAGACGGCAGTGGCTGGAGCAGGCCGGTATTGGGCTGGTGGCCGGATTAGCGGCGTGCAAAAGTGGGCAAACGCCTGAAAAGATTCCGGGCAAAGCGTCATCGGTGACTGTGGGCGCCAACAGGGGCGGCCCCGTCATTCTCCAGACGGCTTCTGCTGAATTCCACGTTCTTCCCTCCGGAAACATCCAGGCTTTTCTCCGCAAGCCGAG
>JAJXZM010000363.1 GCA_021780055.1 Acidobacteriota bacterium | reverse complement strand
GCCGTCAAAACACCGGTTATGGAAACAAACACGAACTTTCATTGCCTTCGACCAATGCCCTTGCCTCCCCTGTATGGAGAGGCCCGGACTACTTTGTAGAATTTGCTAAATTGCTCTGCCGTGGCCGAAATGTCAAGTGAAAAGAAGATCGGACGCTGCGGAACACCGCGGGGCGGACGCGCCGGCCTTCACGCGAAATGCCTCGTGAACAGCCGCGAAAAAGACTATGACGTCTTTTCCGACTGCTGAGCAGCCAGGCTTCCAATCACCGGAAGGCCATATTGTTCACCGTTATAAGCCTTGTACATGAGCAAAATAACCAGCAGCAGAATTGCAATGGAGAAGACCATCCATGCAAAAATATCCACAATCCATCCAAGTATAGGAATCAGCGCGAGGATCGACGTCATAATTTGCAGAGCAATAGCCACCAGGATTCCAGCAAGCCCCAAAAAGATTGCCTGGAATGCATGGAAGCGCACAAATTTGTTTCTGTTGTAAGGGCCAACCAGAAGGAAGAAGATGCACGCGACCGGCCAGAGAATGTAACACAGCATCCCCGCAACGTTAAATCCAATCCCCGGCAGTTCCAGAGCGGATGACGCGACAGGCCGGGCGGCGCCAGCACCGACACCCGCAGTTCCGCTCACCTGCGATCCGCATGCGCTGCAGAAGGCCGCATCGCCGGACAACGGTGCCCCGCATTGTGCACAATTCGGCGTAGGTCTCCCCTCTCCCTTTTCAGTAAACCAACTCGAGTGAAACTCCGCTCAACTCTGCCCCGGGTTCTGCCAACACGAACACCGAGTAATCTACTTGCTGCTTTTCATACTTAACACACTCTCGCAGACGATACAACTTTCTGGCGACTGGCCAAATGCCATTCGCCTAGAATCCACGGCATTTATGGATCCGCAGCGCTGGTACACCCCGAATGACGCGACAGGACCGGCGCGCAAGGAAACAAATGAAAAGGAAAATTGCGGATGGAGGAAACAACTGATCGGCTGAAGTTCTCGTTGACCGGCCCAGCGGAGCTCTCGCAACTTTTGCACCCGCCTCCGCGACAATCTCAGAATCACGCGCGTGGTCGTTTTGCCAAAACGCGATTTTCCCGAACTCGACCAGGTCGCTGCCGCACAACATGGACGTTGCCTTCGCCTGTTGCGAAAAACTTATCGATGATCAACCACGTCAACAAGGCAGCAGGAAAATAGAGCGCAACCAGGAACGCAAGCAGTTCGTAGATTCTTTGCATCCCGTGACTCAGCATGAACATAAGGCACTCACATCTCCGTCTTAATCTTCAGCAGGAATCTGCTCCGGCCGTTAGAGCCGTATCGGCTCCCATACCCATACCACCACCAGCCAGCCATCTGCGCCATAGCACTGTGGTACTACAAGCCGCGCCACTGGCATCAGGGTGTCACCTCGCAGCTTATTCCAGCCGTCGATCCAGCGCCAATTTCCTCTCGACGACGGGCATGCCTCAGCATTCACCGGCCTGCACTCGAAGCCCAGCGAACCTTAATCGGCAAAACTCAATGGGTTCATGAATTGGCAGCGGCCACAGGCATTTGAGATGCGGGGCAAGCCCTGATCCTCTAAACGCCGCTACTGGCGTTCCCCTCTGGGGATTGCAGGCCCGGCGTAGGGAAATCGGTGTGCGGCTTCCTTCCAGAATCCCCAAACACCCACTGAACAAGCAGCGTGAGCCGAACACGGAACAGAAGGGATGGTCTACAACCGGCTTGACTTCCCGTCTACATTGAGTGGTATGACTGGGCGCCTACCAGGCGCCCGGGCCAGGCAAAGAACGGGTGTGGTTGAAGGTGTATTCGCCAAGCAGTTGTTCGCCGCCCGCTTCATCAACGGCGAGGAGGCGCATGATCATGGTGCTGGTCGGCGCTGCTTTCGCGAAGGTTATCGACTCCTGTACGATCACATCGCCCGCAGAAGGATTGACGGGAATGTCCCGCAGCCGCAGCTGTTCCGCGCCGCGCTCGTCACAGATTGAGAGATCGACGCGTTTCGCGCCCTGCAGGTCCGCAGCCAGGCGCCCGATCAGAATACTGTCCTCCGCGGTCACCGTACACTGAACGCTGCCTCCCCGCGGCGGCGCGTACTGGCACACCCGCAGGCCTTCCCCAGCAGCTCGCCTGAGGAATTCGTCGCTCACCACCATCTGCAGGCTTCCCCCACGCGCCAGATTGCGGAGGCCCCCGGCCAGTGAGATCACTTCCCGCAGCCGGTCACCACATTCGTCGCACGCAAACAGATGCTCTTCAGCGGCTGATTCTTCTGCCTCAGGCAGTAAGCCCAACCAGTAATCGGCCAGGACCGTTGCTTCAATTGGATTTGTGCAGTTTGCCAGGCGGCCGTTGTCGCTGCTCATACAACCACCCCCATGCATTCGCGCAGTTGCCGGATCGCCCGATGGCGGATCACCCGGACATTGGCTTCAGAAATGCCGAGAAAGCTGGCAACGTCCGCCCCTGTCTGTTCGTCATAAAAACTCATCACCACCACGGTGCGGTCACGCTCATTCAGGCTCTGCACGCAGCGCTCAAGATGGTCATGGTCCAGCTGGGGTAAAGCAGGCTGGGCGGCCGTCGGCAGCTCGGCCCCGTACTGATCCAAAAGGTGTTCTTGTCTTACTGCCCCGCGGCGCAGGTTCAGCACCGTCATGCGACACGTGCCCAGCACAAATGAAGCAAGCTTTTCCGGCTCGCGCAGGCGTCCGGCGCGCAAGGCTTCAAGGGTGGTGATCAGCACCTGTTGCGTCAAGTCGTCTGCGGCGTGCTCGTCCCGCAAGTGGCGCAAACCATAAAGCCGGATCCTCGGTGCCATACGGCGGAACAGCTCTGCCTCGGCTTCACGGTCGTCTCCGGAGCCGATGAGGCGCACCAACTCAGCATCATTCAATTCAATTTGCATCAACACATCTTCCATGTGTAACGAAATGGCTCCTCGTTACACTTCCGGGTATCAACGGGGCAACATTTTACATCATGGCGGCCCATCAAGAACGAGGAGAATGCAAATGATCGCAAGAAAAACACCAAGGAGGGCAAAGTGATCTACACCCACAAGGCTGCACCGGATATCGAGGTGCTTACGTCAAACTTCCCGATTCCAGGCTTCGGGCTGGTGCCCATCAATGCGTTCGTCATCAAGGGATCGGAGCCCATATTGGTCGATACAGGATCGGCCGTGGAGAGCGCGGAATTCATGCCGGCCCTGCGGTCGGTCATTGATCCCGCCGACCTCAGGTGGCTCTGGCTGACCCACACGGACTTTGACCATATGGGCAGCTTGCATCAACTGCTCACCGAGAACCCGAAGCTCCGCGTGATTACAAACTTTCTCGGCGTGGGCATCATGAGCCTGTTTGCTCCGCTGCCGTTGGACAGGGTTTACCTCATTAACTCCGGCGAAAAGATCAACGTGGGCAACCGCACGCTCACCGCGTTCAGGCCGCCTGCTTTTGACAACCCTTCCACCACGGGTTTCTACGATGACAAGTCGTCGATCCTCTTCAGCTCCGACTGCTTTGGAGCTCTCCTGTCGGAGGTTCCCGAAAATGCGGCTGACCTCTCTGACGAGGTTCTGCGCAACGGCCAGGTCTTTTGGGCTACAGTGGACTCACCGTGGCTGCACAAGGTGGACCAGGGCGTTTTCGGGAAGGAACTGGACGTCATACGCAAAATGTCGCCGAAGATGGTGCTGAGCAGCCATCTGCCGCCGGCCCCGGGAAATATGACGGAAAGGTTGCTGGGGTCGCTGGCAACAGTACCGGCAGCCCA
>JAJXZM010000303.1 GCA_021780055.1 Acidobacteriota bacterium | reverse complement strand
TAAAAGCGCCTTTTTCGTGTCCAAAAAGCTCGTCATCCACCAGCGTTTCCGGCAGGTTCGCGCAGGAAAATGCCACCAGTGGGCCTGTCGCGCGGGGGCTCATACGGTGAATGGCCCGGGCCAGGAGTTCCTTTCCTGTGCCGGTTTCACCGGAAATCAGCACGCTGACATCGCAACTCGCTACTTTACGCGAGGTTTCGAAAACCTGGTGCATGGCTTCGGATGTTCCGAGCATCTCTCCGAAACGGCCGGCAGAGAGGTCGCGCGAACGGAGGTCGGCCAGTTCTTTCTCAATCCTCCGGAAACGGCTCGCCCGCCGCAGCAACAAGCGGAGGTCCGCCATGTTGGGGGGGCTTGACAGTGTATCGTATGCGCCGTTTTCAATGATCGAACGGGCGAGAGTGTCTTCGGCATCGCCGACAATGGCGATCATGGGGATGGCGAAATCAACCTTCTTGATTTCGTCCATCAGGCGGAGGGCCGATTCGGTATCGGAATCCTCTGAACTGTCGTGCAGATCCAGCAGGACAACTTCACACCAGCCCTGCCCAGGCGTAACCTCAGATCCAATTGGGTCAGTCGTCCGGACTTCGTAGCCGGGACCGAGCGCTCTTGTGACAACTTCTGCAAAGGGGGCGTCTGAACTGTAGAACAACACCCGGATAGCTTGCTCACACATTTACTTCACCCCGATTCCTGGCAATGTAATGTTTATGCCACCAGAACATCCCGTGTAAGCGGACCCTCACGGTACCCAAGTGGTTTTGGTTTCCCCCCCCTCACCGCAAAATTTTTACAGCAAACAGACAGTACTTGCAATGGTACTAAAGTACGATGATAAAGTTCTAACCCATGATCAATGCCGTGCCTCAATTTGCATGCTATCGGCCGGCGTCCGGAGAGCAAAGACTAATCGGTTGCTCTAAAATTCTCCATAGAACCCATACGACGCCAGATTCTCAGTCGAATATTCGATTTTGTTCTTTACTCAGAGTAAACCAAGGCCGATCGTGTGCAACCGAACGGATAGAATAACACGGGCGGGATCGGTTTCGAGAAAGAAATCGAGCCCAAAGGCAAGAAAATCTCAACGGTCTTGATGTCTGTAATATATTGATAAAATAGGAAGTTATTGGGCACTTGAGACGCATGGATTCGTTTTTATCCTCACCCATGCCTTCCTGGTTACCATACAGCGTCCTGCCAAGTTGATTTCGCTGACGTTCCCGTCACAATCGCCTGTTAGCTGCGTCACAGCATATGCTTCTGCACTTGTGATATTCGTCACGTGCGAGGCGAAGTTACAAACATCATCCTTTCTGGCTTTCTGATTCATTTGAGGAGTGCTGCCCATGAAGGAAACCCTTCGATTCAAGCTCAACGGAAAATCTGTAAGTCTGCAAGTCGATCCCGACCGTACGCTTTTGTGGGTCTTACGGTATGACCTGAAGCTTACCGGACCCAAGTATGGTTGCGGAGAGGCCCTGTGCGGGGCCTGCACGGTTATCCTTGACCGTCAGGCGGTGCGGTCCTGTTCAATCCAGATGCGCGACGTGGCGGGAAAAGAAGTTACCACCATCGAGGGCCTGGAACAGAACGGCCAGCTTCACCCGTTGCAGGAAGCATTTGTCAAACACGATGCGCTGCAATGCGGTTACTGCACGCCGGGAATGATTATGAACGCCTACGGGCTGCTGCTCAATAACCCCCGGCCCACTCGCAGCCAGATCATCGAGCAGATGGAAGGCAACCTTTGCCGTTGCGGGGCGCATACACGGATTGTTGAGGCCATAGAGACGGCTGCCAGGCAGATGGGAGGACGCGCGTGATGAAAACCTTTGACGAGAACCCGCGGAGCCTTGAAGAAGAAAATCTGGAGCTTAACTTCAGCGACCTGACCGATGACCCCGGGCCGGCATTTCCGCTCGACCGGCGAGAATTCCTGAGACTTGTGGGCGGCGGAATTCTCATCTTCTGCACCATGCCCCGATCGTTTGCGCAGGAGGGCGGACGCCGGGGCGGCCATTCGCTTCCGGAGGATTTCAACGCCTTTCTGCGAATTGGCGAAGACGGCCGGGTGACGGGTTATACCGGAAAGATTGAAATGGGCCAGGGAATTATCACTTCGCTCGGGCAAATGCTGGCTGACGAGCTCGACGTTCCTTACGATTCCGTGCATATGGTAATGGGAGATACGGCCCTCTGCCCGTGGGACCGCGGCACCTTCGGATCAATGACCACGCGTTTTTTCGGTCCTCCGTTCCGGGCGGCCGCCGCAAAAGCGAAAGCCGTTCTGGTGGAACTGGCAGCCGAAAAGCTGGGTGTCCCAAGAGATCGTCTCAAGACAAGGGACGGTGCTGTCTATGTGGTAGGCGGCAGCAGAAAAGTCACTTATGCCGAGCTTACAAAAGGAAAGAAAATCCTTCGTCACATCAAAGGCGCGCCTGTGGAAACTGCAGCAGATTTTGAGATTATCGGTAAGCCCGAAATCCGAAGAGACGGCGTCGAAAAAGTTACCGGCAGGGCGGAATATTCTGGAGACATCAAAGAGCCCGGAATGCTGTGCGCGCGCATCCTGCGGCCACCTGCGCACGGCGCAAAACTGGTCAGCGTGGATACTTCCGGTGCAAAGGAAGTCGAAGGCGTTGAGGTTGTTCACGAGGGCGACCTGGTTGCCGTGCTCCACCCTGACCCTGAGGCTGCGGAAAAAGCGCTGGGGAAGATCAAGGCCACGTTCGACAAGCCCCAACCCTACGCGGACGACAAAACCATCTTCGACCATCTGCTGAAGGTTGCGCCCGCGGGTGAGGTTGTGGCGGAAGGCGGAAACCTGGCGGAGGGCCGCAAGGCCGCTGACTACGTTGTGGATGAGGCTTACCTGAACAGCTACGTCGCCCATTCGCCGATGGAGCCTCACGCGGCATTCGCAAAGATGGACGGAAACAAGCTCACCCTGTGGGCCTCAACGCAAACACCTTTCCCTCTGCAGGATGCTGCGGCGTCGTTGCTGGGCATGCCATCGGCGGACGTTCGCGTGATCACGCCCTTTGTGGGCGGAGGTTTTGGAGGCAAGAGCGCCTTCCGGCAGGCGCTTGAAGCAGCCCGGCTTGCCAAGCTGACAGGGAAGCCCATCCAGGTGGCCTGGACGCGCGCTGAAGAATTTTTCTACGACACATTTCGTCCTGCCGCTGTGGTCAAGATCAAAGCCGGCGTTACCAAGGCAGGCTTGCTGACCTACTGGGACTACGGTGTTTATTTTGCCGGCGGTAGAGGTTCGGAACAGTTTTACGACATTCCCAACCACAGAACGATGTCCTACGGTTCCGGCTGGACGGCGCCCCAGGGCGCGCACCCCTTTGCTACGGGGCCGTGGCGTGCCCCGGCCAACAACACCAATACCCATGCCCGCGAGTCTCACATTGACATGCTGGCCGCAAAGGTAGGAATGGACCCCATCGAGTTCCGGCTTCGGAACCTGAAAGATGAAAGAATGCGGGCCGTATTGCATGCTGCTGCGGACAAATTTGGCTGGAAGCCCGCCAAGTCTCCAAGTGGGCGCGGCCTCGGCGTAGCTTGCGGGACCGACGTGGGCGCTGTCGTTGCTCACATTGCGGAGGTCGCCGTGGACAAGAACACGGGACACGTCCAGGTGAAACGCGTGGTTTGCGCTCAGGAGATGGGATTGTGCATCAATCCCGAAGGTGCGCGGATTCAGATGGAAGGCTGCGTCACCATGGGGCTGGGATACGCGTTGACCGAAGAGGTCAGGTTCACCGGCGGCGACATTCACACCCATAACTTCGATACCTACACGAT
>JAJXZM010000476.1:3027-3819 GCA_021780055.1 Acidobacteriota bacterium | reverse complement strand
ATGGGCCGCCGCTGCTGCTCAAACGCGACAACGGGTCCAATCTCAATCATCAGGCGGTCGATGAAGTGCTGTGCCGTTACCTGGTCGTTCCCCTGAACTCGCCGCCCCATTATCCCCCTTACAACGGCGGGATTGAACATGGCGTAGGGGAACTGAAAGCTCCGCTGGTGGAGAGAATCCTCGACCACGGCTCGATCGCGGAGTCGCCCGTCGAACTCTGGGCGGAGGTGTTGGCGCACGACCTGAACCATCGCTCCCGCCCCTGTCTTCACGGGCAAGTCGCCTGCCAGGTGTTTCAAGGTGCAAAGTCGGCGATCAAGGTCTATACTCGCCGCAAGCGAAGGGAGGTATTCGATTGGATCAACGAACTGACCAGTCTTCTGATCCGGGTCTGGGCGGTTCGTACCTCACGCCAGGCTGAAACCGCCAGGCGCCTGGCGGTGGAAACCTGGTTACAGAGAAACGGCCTGATCACCGTCTCTCAGAACCTAAAAGTGTTACCCATTTTCTCCGAAAAATTCGCTCATAATTAGGTTGCCCCCACACCCATTGCTGGTCCAGCGCTTGCACGGAATCAAATTCGCCAAGTTCGAGTTTCAGTTGCTCGGCTTTCCGGTTTTCGAAAAGCGCCTGGACGAGGGCCTGAACGACACTTTCACTCTCAACAGGAACCGGTACGCTGACGCCGAGCCTGCGGAAGATCTGCCGGGCTTTGCGGATGAGAACCTCCATGACCACGGCATCGACGGGATTATTCTCACTCCAGAGCAGGACCGCCTGAACTGTAGGGGC
>JAJXZM010000476.1:0-3017 GCA_021780055.1 Acidobacteriota bacterium | reverse complement strand
ACCTGTCTACCCGCCCTTCGCGCTGTTCAAGACGATTCGGATTCCACGGCAGGTCATAGTGGACAACAGCATCGAAATGTCCCTGCAGGTTAACGCCTTCACTGAGGCAATCGGTAGCGACCAGGATGCGCTTTGGGCTTTTGGAAAGTTCATCAACCCGCGCTTCTCTTTCTTCATCACTACCCGTCTCGCTGGTGACAGCAATCGCGTGAAGGCCTGGGAAAGCGCCACCCAGCTGCTTCTTCAACTCCTCGGCTACATACTCCGCCGTGGCAATGAAACGGCAATAAACAATGGGATGATAGCCGCCATTGAGCAGGCTCCTGACAATTTCGGCAGCTCTTTTGATCTTCAGGTCAAGGCCGTTGTCTCGAATTTCCTCAGCACGCCGGCCGAAATCCCGCAGCCTCCGGCGTTCCTTATCTGAAAGGTCCTCTTCGCCGCCCCTTACCGCAGGTTCGGGAACGCTGTCGAGGACAGCCTCTTCGGCCACAGGATCCATCATTTCCCGCTGGAGCGTCGCATCATCGGGAGTTACATCTTCCGGCTGGGGCTTGAGCTTCTTGTCCCGTTGGGCAAAAGCCTGACTAGCCGCCGCGGGGCTTGACATTACACATCGCAGCAGAGCCAAGGCAGCCCAGTAACGAACTCTTTTTCGGGGGTTGGTCAGACCCGGTTCCAGCACGATATCGCGAGTGAAGGCCAGAACATCTTCAAAGAACTTTGCGTATTCTTTGCTGAGCCCGTATTTTTCTTCCTTCGAGTCGCGCTCAGGGAAACGCGTTTCCGCTCCCATCCATTCCTTAACGTCTGCCCGGCGGCGCTGAACGAAGTGCCGGGCCAGACTCACCCGTTCGCGCTCAGTGAGCTGATCAAATTCGAGATCGGCGAAATGGCGATTCATCAAGCCGAGCAAGGACAAAAAACTCCGCTCGATTCCGCTGTGTGGCGTGGCGGTGAGTAGTAAGAGGTGGTGATCCGTCTTGTTGGAGATACTCTGGACCAATTCATAGCGTTGTTGCTGCTCTTTGGAC
Source organism: Acidobacteriota bacterium (assembly GCA_021780055.1). The sequence continues at coordinate 1,983 of JAJXZM010000476.1, read as the reverse complement.
CCTCGCAGGCCGGGATACGTCGCTGTGTGAGCTTCATCCACGATAACCAGATCAGGGCAATGAATGAGGAAATCGTGACGGCGGCGGTCGCTCTTGATGAAATCAATGCTGGCCACAAGATGTGGGTAATACTGGTACGGGCTTAACCCCTGGCGGGGGAGATCGCGTTCGAGCCTTGCAATTGTGCTGGTCCGCACGACCTTGGCCTGGATCTGGAACTTCAGCTCAAGCTCGCGCTGCCACTGGTCGCAAAGATGCGGCGGGCAAAGCACACAGATGCGCTGAATCTCACCGCGATCCAGCATTTCGCGCGCGATCAATCCAGCCTCGATGGTCTTGCCAACTCCGACGTCATCGGCAATCAGCAAACGGACAGGATCAACACGGAGAGCCATGATAAGCGGAACAAATTGGTAAGGACGCGGACGGACAGAAAGGTGACCCAGAGAACGAAAGGGGCCTGCGCCGCTACGGAGACTGAGGCGAGTGGCGTCGCGGAGCAATCTTCCGGCGATAAAGTCACCGGCGGCGTGGGGATATGGCACCTGGAATTGCGCCGGCTGAACCTCTGCGCCCTCCATCAGCTTGGAGATGCCGCATATTTCACTTTCAGTGCCACTCAGCGGGCGGAGTCTGAGAATATCCTGATCGTCAGAGGGCAGAACAACCCACTCACGTTCGCGGGAGCGAACGAGCGAACCAATTGTGAACTCTTCGTTTGCTGAACCGGCCAACTGTACCTCCGCAGAACGGAACGTTCGGCATAGAAGAGTGGGATTTTATCACTATCGCACCCAAACTGAGCAGGAACCAGACGTGACACTACCATCCAGCGCTATACGGCGGCCCCCGTAAAGCGCCTGGACTGTGAAGCAAAGGCACACCTAATCGGTTCAACCCCTTCCGGCGTTGAAAGACACTTGCCCATTCGATACTGCATTTTCGCAGGGACTTCAGTCTGCCAGGGGCTAGTCGTCAGGATGGTGGAAAGTGGCGGCACGGATTGGCTCTATCTTTCGGCGCAGACCATTCGCTTAACCTCCGTGGCGCTGAACGAGCTGCTGACCGATTGGGGCAGATGTTTGGTCCCGGTGATAGTTTGCCCCACGGTTGCGCTGGCCGCTTCACTTGGTCCGTCCGGGTGAATGCCGCCATGGGGTCTACCACTTGCTGAGCGCTCGGACCAGTGGCTGAGTCTCCAGACTGAAACTGGATGCCGCGGTAGGTCTCGTCACGTCGCACCTGTAGCCTGAGTCCGGAATCCTGGCACTTCCCTCCGTTCTGTCCCTTCTTCTCGCGGGCACTGCTTCGGGGTCATCCCTGCGCCCGGCGGACGCACGCTCGGCTTCCGGCTTCGCCGCCCTTGTGGGTTGCGGTCCTTCCAAAACAATCATGGCCAATAAGCCAGATTCTTTCGGTTCCTCCGCAAAAGCCGCCTTGGGAGCAGGACCCACTCGCTTCAGGGTGCCCCGCGCGAAGCGGGAGCAGAAATCGGAGGTTTCAAACATGTACCAGAATTCCGTTGACATCATGGGCTACCTCGGCAGCGACGCCGAGACCAAAACCATCCGGGACGGCGTTCCATTCACCGTCCTTTCGCTCGCCACCAAGCGCTCCTGGAAAGATGCCCAGGGCGAGTGGCAATCCCACACCGACTGGCATCGCGTCACTTGCTTTGGCAATCTCGCCGAGTTCGCAGCCGGCTTGAAGAAAGGGGCGCATGTGCACATCACAGGCTACCTACGTTCGCGCGAAGTCGAAAAGCCAGTCACCGGCAAGAGCAAGAAGAGCAGCTCCACGGTGAAGGTTCTAATCTGGGAAGTCCGTGCAGTGCGGATTGCCAAGCTGGACCGCGCCGTTGAAGAACACATCGCCTGCCTTCAGCGTGCTGCCCGCGCCGATTGTGACCGTGCCCGGCACGGACGTGCCGTTCAGGAACAGCGCGGCGCGAGGCTGCTTGCTGGTGGTGCCGTTGACATTGGT
>JAJXZM010000164.1 GCA_021780055.1 Acidobacteriota bacterium | reverse complement strand
GTGGCCGCGTGACGCGTTCCATCGTTTCTCCGAATGTCCGTGTGAACAGCTACACAGATATTGAGGGCTCAATCATCTTTTCCCATGTCAATATTGGAAGGTATTCCCGGATCCGCCGTGCCATCATCGATCGGCACATCAACCTGCCGGAGCACACCGAGATTGGCTATGACCTGGAAGAAGACCGCAAGAAATACCATGTGACGGATGAGGGCATCGTCGTGGTTGTACCGGAGAGGCGCATGTTCGAGGAGCCGGAATAACATTGCAGACGGTGCGGAAAGGGATGGAGTCGAATTTCCACCGTGCCTTGCCGTTCGTTCCCGTTCCTGCGCCCAGCCATTGACTTTGAAACTCGCAGCAGCCATCCATCATTCGCGATGGGAGGGGACCTTGACCCAAAAATCCTGCCTGAGCTGTGTGCCAACTGTCTGGCACGGCCGGAAGGCTTATCTTCTAAAGAACGACACCGTCCAGTTGGTTACTCTTACCGGCGGAGGCCACATCGCAGAGTTTAGATTTGTTGACGGCTCTCCGTTTTCTCATCTCAATCCTCTCTGGGTCCCCCCGTGGAAAACCATGGAACCCTATGAGTACCGCGAGAAGGTCCACTCGCGACTCTATGGCTCGCTGCTCGAAGGAAAACTGCTGTCGGGGATAGCCGGGCACAACATCTGCCTCGATTATTTTGGCCCGCCGACGCAGGCCGAAACCCGGTTGGGCCTTTCGCAGCACGGCGAAGCGCCCATGTTGAAATGGCAAAAGATTGTGTCGCGGACCGACCGGCAAAAGACTTCCCTAACCCTTTCAACACATCTGCCCGCAGCGGGTCTCACCTTCAGGCGCAACTTGCGGTTGCAACGTGGCGCCCCCGTTATCTATTTCACTGAGACCGTCGTCAACGACAACAGGAAAGACCATTTCTTCCACTGGGTGCAGCATGTGACCCTTGGCCCGCCGTTCATCTCCGCGCGCGACAGTCGCGTGGCCCTGCCTGGAACCAGGGGCAGGACTTTCCCTCACCCTTATAACGGCAAGAATTCCCTGCTTGCCACGAACCGCAACTTTCGCTGGCCGTTAGCTCCCGGCTTGAAAGGCAGCGCCGTTGATTTGACGCACACGTTGTTGCGCCCGGGCACGGGAATTGTTGTGGGTGTCCTGCTGGATCCTCGAAGCAAGCTGGGATTTGTGGCGGCGCTCAATCTCCGGCATCGATTGCTGATCGGGTATTGTTTTGACCGAAGCGACTTTCCCTGGGTTGCGGTATGGGAAGAGAACCGGGCGATCGAGGGGCCGCCGTGGAATAAGCGGACCGAGACGCGGGGACTGGAATTCGGCACCACAGCCCTTCCGGTCCAGCGGCATGAGAACGCCAGCATGGGAAGCCTGTTCGGTGTTCCGACTTATGCCAGCGTTCCTGCCCGTGGGCGAAAGACAGTCCGTTACGTGGCGTTTCTGACTCAGATTCCCAGTGGGCTTGCCGAAATCCGCACGATCGGAATCGAAGGGAATGAAATTGTTGTGCACGGGAAGGCCAAAGGGGTCTCAGTCAGAGTGCCTGCGCCGGGACTCGCCAATTTCGGCCTGACTGATTCAGCAGATTGGAAGTAGGCGGATGCTTGTAAAAATTGTTTCCCGCTTGTTTTTTCCAGTTCCCGTTATCTGTGAACTCTTGCTGGCGGGCGTGGTGCTGTTGTGGTTCACGCGCAGGCAAAAGGCCGGGAAGGTTCTTGTAACCATTGGAACAGCCTTGCTCCTGGTGCTGGGCACGGGATGGGTCCCGGGGTTTTTCCTCCGAACGCTCGAACAGCGCTATCCTCCCCTCGAATTGTCGTCTTTGCCCGCTGAAGTGACACAATCGGCGAATGGAGCCTTTATTGTTGTGCTGGGAAGCGGCTATTCCGCTGATCGCCGCGTTGATTTGAACAGCCACCTTTCGCAAGATGCCCTGGCGCGGTTGCTTGAAGGTGTGCAGACCTGCCGGAAAGTGGAATCCTGCAAGCTGGTTTTGTCTGGAGGGCCGCCCGCCGCTGCCCAGACGATGAGAGACGTCGCATTATCTCTCGGTACCCCCCAGCAGGAAATTATTCTTGAAGAAAAATCGCGCAATACTGAACAGGAAGCCCGGTTCATCAAACCGATGGTTGGCAGCACGCCCTTCATTCTGGTGACCTCCGCTTCTCACATGCCCCGCGCTATGGGTCTTTTCAGAAAGCTTGGAATGCAGCCCATCGCTGCCCCTACGGATTACATCGCCAAACGCGGCGGGAGCGTTGTTCCTGATGGGATTTATCCAGGCAGCTTCGGGCTTTTTGAAGCAGAACGGCTCGTTTACGAATGCCTCGGGATAGCATGGGAGAAACTGCGTGGCCAGATCTAAACTGGAGCTGTGACAGGATCTGGCGCAGCTAGATCAAGAGGCCTCGCGATCTGTTTTCCACATGCGGCCCAGATGGCACAAACTTCGGGAATAATTCCGGAGCTCAAAAATATAAAGGACCGGTCATGAAATTCAGTTACCCGTTTTCAATATTACTTGCAATTGCCGCCCTGACAGCTTTGCCGGCAGGGCTAATAGCTCAGACGGTCATCGCTCCGCCAGGGCGTCACATCGCGCGTGAACCCATCGAGTGGATTCGCCTCTGGCTGCCGAATGTGGACAAGAATGATCAGCCCCAGGTTCTGCTGCTCGGCGATTCGATTACCCAGGCCTATTACGAGGATGTGGCCGCAGACCTGAAAGGCAAGGCGCACGTGGGTTACCTCACTTCGTCGCTCTCGGTCGGGGATCCGATGCTGCCCCGGCAGATTGCGATGGTTCTGAAAAACTACAGCTTCGACGTGATCCATTTCAACAATGGGCTGCATGGCAAGGATTACAGTGAACAGGAGTACGCCCGCTACTTCCCGCAGTTTGTCAAAACCATCAAGACGAATGCCCGTGGAGCAAAACTGATCTGGACCAGCAGCACGCCCGTACGCATGGGAAAAGACATGACTGAATTTACTCCGTTTACCACACGCGTCATTGCCCGCAATAAGATCGCTGCCGACTACGTCCGCAAGATGGGGATCCCGATTGACGATCTCTGCTCGGCCGTCTTAAACCATCCCGAGTACTACCTTGGCGGCGATGGCACGCATCCCAACCCGCAAGGCCGTGCTGCCGAAGCCCGCGACGTCGCTGCGTCCATCCTTAGAGTGCTGGGGAGGTAGGCGAGGGCTTTGCCCCGACAGGCCCCCGAAACTCGACCGGGGAAGGATAAAGACCGGGTCTCTCAGAAGGTACGGAAACGCTTTGCACGGCCCGATCAGGTGAGCTATTTTAGTGGCGCACCGCAAGCCACTGAGGGGGATTTCATGGCAAAGAATCTTTCGCGCAGGGACTTCCTGGAGACGGCATTTGCCGCCGGCGCAGGATTAGCGGCATGGGGATCGTCCTCACGCCTTGCACAGGCGGTTACCCCACCTTTCCCGGGACGTTTCTCCCCCACTTGGGATTCCCTTTCGAATTACAAAGCGCCTGACTGGTTTCGTGACGCAAAGTTTGGCGTCTTTATGCATTGGGGAGTTTATTCCGTTCCCGCGCACGCCAGCGAGTGGTACCCGCGCCTGATGTATCGCAAGGAGAGTCCTGTCTTTGAATGGCATCGGCACCACTGGGGCCCGCAGTCGATGTTCGGCTACAAGGATTTCATTCCCATGTTCCGCGGTGAACATTGGAAGCCGGACGAGTTGGTGGACCTTTACAGGAGAGCGGGCGCAAAGTACATCATCCCGGTGGGCGAGCACCACGACGGATTCCCCATGTATGATTCGCAC
>JAJXZM010000571.1 GCA_021780055.1 Acidobacteriota bacterium | reverse complement strand
ACCAATCACCTTGTCGGCCAAAGCGGCCGCTCACGAACGCGCGAAATGCCTGCTCACCATCGCGTGAAATTGCCGCTCACCATCACTGAAATGCGCAACTCCGATCGTTCACGGGTCTGATTATATTTCCGCGGATCAACAAGCCGCATCACCGATGCCGCCGGAACTTCCGGTCTCTTTGCCCGTTGGAATCACACCTCGAACGAATCAAGCGACACCAGAAGGTTTCCGCCGATGCTTAAATCCCTAGCAGCCCTGGCGATCCTGGCTCTTCTCGGCGCCTCTGTAGTCGCCTTGCCGTACATTTCTCAGGTGGAAGCTGGCGAAACAGTGGCCTTAGCCAAGGCGGACCGGCTCGACATCCGGAGCGATTGCTCGGAGCAGGTTTGGCCGAACATCTCATCTCGCTGTTTGCGCGGGGACCGAGCTCAATCGGATGTGCGGCGAGTTACGGAAATCCGCCACTGATCACGCCTTTCTAGTTCGGCGTCTGTAATTTCTGAGATCCTTTGCGACTGACAGCTCGGCTTCTCACCGACGCCGACAACGCGCGTTGTAATCGTTGCCGAATGGTTATTTCGCAGCGCGGCTATCGCGCTATTTTGCGAAACAGAACTTTACGGTTCCTCGCTAGCGTCGTGGCCGAGGCACCCATGAAGCAACCTAATCAGTTCCGAGAAAATGCGGAAAACCTGGTAGGGATCAATGGCCCCGAGCGTCAGGTCGTAGTCGGCATAACGCCGGTCGTTGAAATGAAATCCGCCCAGCATGTTTTCGTCCAGTAGCCAGGCTACGATCTGCTCGATGTTCTGAGTGTGGTAATGATGACCTGTATCAACCAGCACGCGAGCTTTAGGGCCGGCAGAGCGGGCATAAATCAGAGCCATACCCCAGTCAGCGATGTCGGTGTGATAGAACGCGGGCTCGAACGGCTTATATTCCACCAGCAGCCGCTGGTTGTCGCCGAGCGCGTCGTGCGTCTCCTTCAGCCCTTCCGCCATCCAGTGTTTGCGAGCACGAATGTTGGTGGTGCCGGGGTAATTGGAACCGTCGGCAAACCAGGGCGTGACGTCGCGTGAGTTGAGTTCCTTGGCAACCTTCACCGAATAAAGGATGTGATCAAGGGCCTGCTTGCGGATGGGCGCCTGCTCGTTCGACAGCGATCCATACTTGTACTCCTGATTCTGGAAAACATTGGGGCTGATCGAACCAGGGCGCACGCCGTGTTGGTCCGCAAGTTTTCTGATGTCGGCGGTGTCAGAACCCTCCGGCACGTCCCACTGCACGTGCAACGCAACAGTAGGACATGCCCCGGTGAACTTGTTGACCTGGCCCGCATCCGAAAATTTCTCCTCGATGGTCTTGGCGGCAGGTTGCAGGAATTTGCCAAACCGCGTTCCGGTATCAGCAAATGCCCAGGATGGAAGCTCAATCTTGAGCCCGTCGAGGGCCTTTGCAACAGTTTCAATTGCCATGCCAGACAGGTAGGAATCGTTGTTGGACATTTCTGCTGTTACCTCCTCTGCGAATAGGTTAACGCCAAGGAACAAGGTTGGCCGAACGCTTTAGAGCCGGTCAGTTTACCAGATTCCCGCTCCCGTGCCTACCAATGCCTGTGCGTCCCCACATGATTTAGGTGGATGGATATTACGCCAGGTCTATTGAGGTCTCGGTCGCGCGCCGCCAGCACAATGCGCATTCTTTCTGTTGTGTAAAAGTGAGAGAAGAAGAGAAAAAGGAAAATTGTTAAAGGGAGAGTTGGTAGCGCTACCGGGAATCGAACCCGGGTTTTCAGATTGAGAATCTGACGTCCTAACCCCTAGACGATAGCGCCAAAAGGCCCGTATAGCTTTTCTAACACCCGGTTTCAGAGGCTGTCAAGTAACAGGGCAGCCATTGCCAACGGTCACAATGTCTGCGCCAAATCTTATTCCAAGCTGGTCAACCTGACATAGAACAGCGTGCTCGAAGGAGAATCAGTACCGGGTCGACGAAGAGAAATTGAACTCATTCACCTTCATTGCAGGGACCACCATCTCAAATGATTCTTCCCCGGCGGTACGTTGCGGCACACCCATCGCTTCAACCTGCTTCAGCATGTCGAACAAGTTCTGGTTGAAACGCAGGTTCTTGACGCCGTGCTTGATCTCGCCGTCCTCAATCCAGAAAGTCCCGTCGCGCGTCATTCCGGTCAGTATTTTCTGATAAGGATCCACCTCGCGGATGTACCAGAGCCGGGTCACAAGCAGGCCACGCGGGGTGGATTTCACCATATCATCAATGCTTTTTTTACCGCCGTCCATCACGATGTTCATCGGCGCTTCGCCGTGTTCGTTGGGAAGCGGAAAGCCGTGGCCGGTGGGAGTCTTTCCCATCTTGCGGGCGGTCGCTCGCGCATAGACAAGGTTCGTGACAGTTCCCTTCTCCACCAGATTCACGCGCTGCCGCGGAATCCCCTCCCCGTCAAACGGTGCGCCAGCCTGCAAGGGATGGAAAACGTCGTCTCGGACGTTAATGTTTTCACCAAAAAGCTCCTCGCCCACGCGGCCGGTCAGGCAACTCCTCCGCTCGTGAACGGAAAGTCCGCCAAAATCAAAAAAGAGGAAGCCGAGCAAATCAAGAACGGCAGCCGGCTCAAGGATCACGGTGTATTTGCCCGGCGCGATGTCCTGGGGGGCCTCGCTCTCAATGGCCTTCTGCGCTGCGCGGTCCGCCAGGACTTCAGGCTCGAGTTCCAGGCAGGAGGGCGCGGTCTTCTTGGCCCAGCCGGAGCTTCCCTCTTTCAGCATGGTGATGGAAAACTCCGAGCCCGTTTCTTCGTGGAAAGCCTCCAGCCCACGCGAGTTAAAGAGGCCCGTCACGTGAGCACCATTTGAGTAGACACCTGCCGCTGTCAGACCGTCCTTTTCCGCACGTTCGATCGCAGCACGGACTGTTTCCGCCCGCGTCTGCGCGGTTAGTTCCGCTGATTCAGTGTCAAAGCGATCTACCGCACGATACATTTGAGGACCCGGCATCGGCAGCAATTCAGGATTGGGAGGCTGGAGACGCGCCAAAGCAAGCGCCGCTTCACAAACCTGTCGGATGGAATTCTCATCCAGCTTGTTGGTGCTTGCCCGTGCTGTGCGTTGATTGACCACCGCTCGCACGGACAGGTTCAAACCTTCTTCCGAAACATTCTGATGAATGCAGTTGTTGGCGAAGCGCGTCAGAGAATAAGACGTTGAAGTGACAAAAGCTTCCGTCTCATCGGCGGTGGAATATTTCAGGACCTTTTTAAAAATTTCCTTTGCGCGTTCGCGTTTGAGCATCTTTTTGCCAGTACCCGTTTGGGCTATTTCGCGTCCGGCACGCCAAAGTCGAGCAACCGAACGGGCAAGCCCGTTACTTTGAATACGCCACGCCGACCTGCACCTTTCGGAACCGTGTCGGAGAAGCACCGTGACCCGTCCCCATTGTCTGCTGCGGCTGGCCCTTGCCGCAGTTTGGAGTGCCCCAAAGCGTCCACTCTTCCGGGCCGCAGATGGCGTCACAGGAATTCCAGAACTCCGTGGTGATACCACCGTAGCTGGGATTTTTCAACATGCGGGTCCGCTTGCCGTTCTTGATTTCCCAGCCGATTTCCGTCCCGAACTGGAAATTGTAACGCCGGTCATCGATGGACCAACTCCGGTTTGTTTCCATGTAAATTCCGTCGTCCGTGCCGGCGATCAGATCTTCCAGCGTACCTTTGCCCGGCAGCAGGCTGACGTTGGTCATTCGGATCAAGGGGATGCGGTTCCAGCCTTCGGCCCGCATGCTGCCGTTTGAGCGCTCCTGCCCAATCGC
>JAJXZM010000001.1 GCA_021780055.1 Acidobacteriota bacterium | reverse complement strand
CAAGTTCCCGGTGATGGGCCTGGATGTCTGGGAGCATGCCTACTACCTGAAGTACCAGAACCGCCGGCCTGAATACATTCAGAACTGGTGGAGCGTGGTGGACTGGGACGCCGTCGCAAAACGCTTTGCAACAGGGAAGTAATCTTACAAGCCGACGTACGGGTTACGAGGTTTTCTACTTGTAACCCGTATGCCTTTTCAGATCGTCTAACTAAATTTGGAAACCGCTGCTCGTTGCCATGGCCAGGATCACTGAAATCCTCGTGAACGGGAAGCGCCACGCGATTGATGCCGACGCGGAGGCAACGCTGCTGAGTGTGTTGCGTGATGACCTCGGCCTTACCGGAACCAAATTCGGATGCGGCGAGGGCCAGTGCCGCGCCTGTACCGTCCTGCTGGACGGCAAGCCCGTCCATTCCTGCCTGACGCCGCTCGGCGAAGCGGCCAATAAACAGATCACCACCATTGAAGGATTGGCAACCGACGGCCGCCTTCATCCCGTGCAGCAGGCCTTTCTGGATGCAGAAGCCTTCCAGTGCGGTTACTGCACGTCCGGGATGATAATGACCGCCGTCGTGTTGCTGCGCGAACACCCCGATCCGAACGAAGAGACCATTCGAGAGTTTATGCAAGGCAATATCTGCCGGTGCGGCACGTATCCGCGCATCGTTGAAGCCATCCGGCGTGCCGCGGCGGTGATGAAAGTGTCTGGCGCATGAACAAGGGACAAATTCCGGAGACCGTCATCGAGCCCGAGCGCTACGAGTTCGCCGAAGGGCCGGTCCATCACTTTGAACTCGACCGGCGCGACTTCTTCAAGCTGATGGGCGGTGGAGTGGCCGTCTTTCTGCTGCTGCCCAAAGCCCTGGCGCAGGAATCGGGCCGCGGGGGTTCCGGTTTCGGAGAGACGCTGCCACAGAATATCGGCGCCTGGCTGCACATCGGCGAAAACGGCGCAGTAACAGTTTACACCGGCAAGGCGGAAATGGGCCAGAACATCCGCACGTCTCTTTCGCAGGCAGTGGCGGAGGAGTTGCGCGTCAAAGTGGGCGCCATCAGCCTGGTGATGGGCGATACGGACCTCACGCCCTTTGACATGGGAACGTTTGGCAGCCGCACTACGCCTACCATGAACAAGCAGCTTCGCCGGGTGGCAGCCGTGGCGCGAGACCTGCTGGTCGGGCTGGCCGCCAAGCGATGGGATGTTCCGGCTACGTTGCTGATAGCAAAGGACGGCGAGGTTCGGGAAACCGCCGGCAGCCGCGCAGTTTCGTATGCCGAGCTTGCCCAGGGCCAGGCGCTGGCGCGTGCCATTGTTGAAAACGATCCGCTAACTCCGGCCAGCGATTGGACCGTGGCCGGAACTCCTGTGCCTAAAGTCAACGGCCGGGCTTTTGTGACCGGCGAGCACCAGTTTTCTTCTGACATCCGTCGCCCCGGCATGATGTTCGGCAAGATCGTGCGCCCATCCGCTTATGGTGCCACGCTGACTTCGCTTGATGTTTCAAAGGCCCAGGCCATGCCTGGCGTGACGGTGGTGCATGATGGCGATTTTGTGGGCGTCGTTGCCCCCAGCGAGTTTGAGGCCGGCCGGGCCGCTGCGGCCATTCACGCCGAATGGAAGACCACACCGCAGCCGTCGAGCGCGGAACTTTTTGAGTATCTGAAATCCCACGCCGAGTCTGACAGCCGCAGCGAATACGAAGCAGGGTCGATGAAGGACGGGCTGGCCCAGGCAAAACACCGCCTGCAGGCTACTTACACGATTGCCTACATCCAGCATGCGCCGCTTGAGCCGCGCGCCGCCGTAGCGGAATGGGAGAACGGAAAGCTCACCGCGTGGACCGGGTCCCAGCGGCCGTTTGGCGTGCAGGAGCAACTGGAGGAAGCTTTCCACCTTTCAAAAGACAACTGCCGCGTGATTATTCCCGATACAGGCGGGGCGTACGGCGGCAAGCACACGGGAGAAGCGGCAATTGAGGCGGCGCGGCTGGCCCGCGCAGCCGGCAAGCCCGTCAAGCTGGTGTGGACGCGCGAGGAGGAGTTCACCTGGGCGTACTTTCGTCCCTCCGGCGTGATAGAAATTTTGAGCGGCGTCAGCGCTGACGGTTTGCTGACCGCCTGGGAGTTCCACAACTATAATTCCGGCGCGGCGGCCATCCGGACTCCTTACGATGTTCCCAACCAGCACATTCAGTTTCACCCTGTGAAGGCTCCGCTGCGGCAGGGTTCCTACCGGGCGCTCGCTGCAACCGCCAACCACTTTGCGCGTGAGTCGCACATGGACGAATTGGCCCATCAAGTGAAAATGGACCCGCTGCAATTCCGGTTGAAGAATCTGAAGAGCGAGCGGCTGAAGTTTGCCTTCACGGCTGCCGCAGACGCCTTTGGTTGGAAGGCCCGCAAGGCTAAGAAAGGTCTTGGATTCGGAATGGGCGGCGGTTTTGAAAAAGGCGGCTACGTCGCAACCTGTGCCGAAGTCGCCGTTGATCATTCCACCGGCCAGGTGCGCGTGGTGCGAGTAACCACGGCGTTTGATTGCGGCGCAGTGGTGAATCCCAACGGCCTGCAAAACCAGATTGTGGGCGCGGACATCATGGGGCTCGGCGGCGCGCTGTTTGAAGCCATCGAGTTCAAAGATGGCCGCATCACAAACGGGACCTTTGTTCAATACCGCGTGCCACGCTTCAGCGATGTTCCCGAAATTCAGCCCGTCCTGATCGACCACAAGGACCAGCCCTCCGCCGGCGCCGGTGAAACGCCCATTTGCGGCCTCGCTCCCGCCATCGGCAACGCCATCTTCAATGCCACCGGCAAGCGCATCCGCTCCATGCCCATGGTTCCGAACGAGCTGAAGAAGATCTAGACCCGTCCGGAACGTCTTTTCGATATGCAGTTGACCGCGGCCGAGTAAGTCAACGAATGTGGCTTCAGTTCTTGCCTTCGTCCCTGGCCACCAGTTCCACGTCGATAGTAATTTTGACTTCGTCACCCACCAGAACGCCACCTGCCTCGAGCGCCTGGTTCCAGGTGAGGCCGAAGTCCTTACGGTTGATCTTTGTAGTGGCCGATGCGCCGACGCGCGTGAATCCCCATGGATCTTTCAGCGGCGTCGTCGGACCCTCAACGTCGAGCGCAACTTCGCGGGTCACACCATGAATTGTGAGGTCGCCGGTCAGCCTCAGGCCGTCTGAAGACTTCGAGGCTTTCTTCGACTTGAAGTGGATGGTGGGATACTTTGCCACATCGAAAAAGTCCGGGCTCTTCAAATGATTGTCGCGGTCCGGTTCCCGCGTGTTGATTGTGCCGACGTCGATTGAAGCTTCCGCGGCCAGGCTTTCGGGGTTGTTGTGGTCGTACTCAACCTGGCCAGTGACCTTTGTGAACTCGCCCTTGACGTTTGAAATCATCAAATGACGAATTGAAAATTGCGCGTTCGAGTGGGCCGGATCGATATTCCAAGTGGTGATTACCGGCTTTGCCGGAGCTTGCTGAATCTGTGCCATGTTGCACCTCCTGTAACCTAAGATGTCATTCAACGATTATCGTTACAACATATATTTCTAAAAACAAAAATTCAGCTTTCGCGGGCACGAACCCTTTCAAGAAGCGAAGAAAGTTTCTTGAGGTCCTGCCGAGACACGTGTCCGAAAAGGCAGCGGTGAAGTTCGGCCAGGGGCTTGTCCAGGCCTGCCAGCAGGCGCAAACCATCGGCCGTGATGCGCGTGGTGACTACGCGGCGGTCCAGGGCGTCTCTGGCGCGTATGATCAGCTCTCTTTTTTCCAGCCGGTCCAGCAGGCGTGTAATGTCCGGATCGTGCGTCACCATGCGC
>JAJXZM010000481.1:3503-3833 GCA_021780055.1 Acidobacteriota bacterium | reverse complement strand
GGTTTCCAATGGGCAGGGAGGAGTTCGCGGATTTGAGTGATCTTCGCGGACGGCAGGCGCGCCAGCACATCGGTGAGGTATTCTTGCGAGTTCAGGCCGCGCCGCCGGCAACTGATCAGGATCGAATAAATCACCGCGCTGCGCCATCCTGCCTCGGGATGGCCGATGAACAGCCACCGCTTGCGGCCCACCGCCGTCGGGCGAATGTCGTTCTCGATCAGATTGTTGTCGATCTCAAAGCGTCCGTCGGCCAGATACCCGACCAGGGCATGGTACTCGTTCAGAAAGTAATTCACGGCTTTGCCCAGCGTGCTTTTGGGTAACAGGTGC
>JAJXZM010000481.1:0-3493 GCA_021780055.1 Acidobacteriota bacterium | reverse complement strand
ATCTTCCAGGCGATAGCGCTGGCGCATCTGGCGGATGAACCCAACCGCTTCCGGGAGAGATTCCTTCAGCGCCTGATAGAATAATCGTCTTGAGTGCGCGAGGCAGCCGATGCGGTGAAGAGCCGCGTCTTTCCGCTCCAGAGCTTGATAGACCTCATAGGCATCGGTCTGAATCGTGCCCGCGAAACCTTCCAGGCGCTGGCGTGGCACCTGCTGTCCTCGGCTGCGGGAAAACTCCAGAATCACGTCGCCTCGGGGGACGGCATAAAACCACAAGTAACCCTGCGCGGCCTCGCCCTTCACTTCCGGGTCCAAGACCTTGACCGGCGTCTCATCGATCTGCAGGTAGCCGCCCGCTTTCATCTCTTGCCACATGGCATCGTAAACCGGTTCGAGCCAGCCGGCGATAGGCTCGACCCACTGCACCATCTGCTGGCGGGGAATCTCGACCGCGTGGCGCTCGCGGAAGATCCGTTCCAATGTGTAGAAGGCGAGATGATCGTCATAGCGCGCCAGCAGCAGATGGACGGCCAGGCCCAGGCCGAGCTTGCTCTGCGGGATCAGGCGCGGCGGCAAGGGCGCGATCACGACTCCGGCTTCCCCACATCGGCAGGCGTACTTCGGGCGCACCGTGCGGCGGCGGATAAGCTTGGCCGGAATCAGGTCGGTCTCCTCGGTGACTTCTTCGCCGATGCACTGCTTCGGTCGGCCGCAGTGGGGGCAAAGCTTTTCTTCCGGCGACGGCTCCATCGTCACCGTCTCGGTTTCCAGCACCGGAGGCACCGGATGACGCACCGGACGCCGCTCGGCCTGGCGCCGGCGTTGGTCCCGACGTTCTTCCTCCAGCACCTCCTGACTGAGCGGCGCAGGCTGTTGTGCTTCCTGCTGAAGATCGGAGGCCAACTCGTCCATCTGCGCTTGCTCGTCGGGCGATAACTTTTCCGCCTTGGAGCCGAAGAGTTGACGGCGCAGTTCGGCGATCTGCGCCTGGGCTTCGGCCAACTGCTCCTCGGTCTGGCGCAACCGCTGCTCCAAATCCAGCGCGCGCTCGATCAACTCTTCCCGCGACAGCTTCGCCAGCAAGGTCTCACGCAAGGCCATGAGCGAGAATCTCCCGAAAGTTGTGCGCCAGCGGATAGACGTAGATGTCTTTCACCGGCACGCGCAGGGTGGTGTTTCGATCCTGCCGCGTCCGCCCTTGCGTCGCGCCCACGTGCTGCCAGTTGGCGGCTCGATAGACTGTGCCCCGAAACCGCTCGCGCTCCACAAAGGTTTCGACCAGCAAGATCGGATGTCCGTATTTGGCCTGCCAATCCGCGGAGAGCCGCCGCTGTACCCGGCCCAGAATCCAACTGCCCAAGTGCGGCACACGGACCCAAGGCAACAGCAAAAATCGCTGGTTATTGGTAATCAGTAAAAGGTTTCGCGCCCGCGCCTCACCGCTCCAACCGATAAACTGGTCACGGTCGCGGCAGGACCACGCCGCCGAACCGAACAACACGCCGGCCAGCACGCGGCTCCCCTGGGTGATCAGGTATTGCGCATTCTCGCCGACGCTGGATCGGATGATGGCCGATGCCCGGCAGGGGAAGTTCAATGTGCTGCTGGTGTGGGCTTCGGACCGGCTGGCAAGATCCGTCCGGCACTTTCTCCAGGTGCTGGACGAGATGGCTCAGATGAACATCGAGTTCATCAGCTTCCGGGAGCAGATTGATACGAGCGAACCGCTGGGAAAGGCGGTCCTGGTGATTGTGGGTGTCGTTGCGGAACTGGAACGGTCGCTGATCAGGGAACGGGTGAAGGCGGGGCTGAGGCGGGCGAAACTCGAAGGCCGGCGGATCGGAAGGCCGAGACTGCAATTGGATCTTGATGCCGTCCTCAAAGACCGGGCCCACGGCATGAGCCTGAACGAGCTGGCCAGGAAGTATCAGGTCAGCAAGGCCAGCATCTGCAAAGCGCTCAAATAGGCCTCAAAACGGGGGTGTCATAAACCCTTGCTGCAGGCACCCTCGTAATCGACTGATTCCACACACCCGAAATCCGACAATTTCAGGGGTCATAAATCTGTGGGTTTAGAACCTCCCAGACCCGAAGCGGTGACCGCTGCCCCGGCCTCTTTCATTGGGGTAAAACAAGGACGTGGCACAAATATTTTGAGAGTCTATCCGAGCACTCCATGCCTTAAAGTTGCTCCCAACACGGAAAGACGTGCGAAGAATCTTCGTGCACACTACCTAACTGTAAATGTTCGCCAGACAATTCGCTTCACCAGAAGGTTGAAAATCAGATCCTTGTGTCTTTTCTATGATCCCGTCCGAAAACTGAAATACCAGGGTTCGTGCTGGACTTAACGTCCAGAGCCTTACCTGATATTGTTGCTGAATCCAAGCGCTATTATGGCAATCAGAAGCAATCCGAGCCCCCATCTCAGACGGTGCATGGCAGAGCCTGGAGCCTCCTTCCATTCGCCTGTAAGAATCCCAAGGAGATTTGCAACCAACACCATCGATCCCATGAGGATGGCCCATCCCAAGGATGGACCGAGATCTCCCAATTGGCGTGCCCCGACGCCGTAAAATACGAAACCGCTTATCCACAAGATCCCCATGAGGGTCCCATATGCAAAGTACCTCTTCGTGTGGGATTGCAGAAAATTGACGAGACTCTTGTTTCGCCAGAGAAGTATGCCGGCATATCCGGCGTTGCACAAAAACAGAGCAACGGTGAGCAGAGCCCAGACAAGGTTTGGAGCTATAGCAGCCGGTACGCCTTGGGACTCCGCTTGGTTGATAATTCCAGCGCCAGATACGAAACCGAGATTTCCGCACGCGGATAATATGCCTGATACAACGCATATCGCCAGGCCTTTCAAATAAGAAAGCTTCGAGCCTTGCTCGGGAGCGTTCTCTTTCCATTTGCCAGCCCACGAACAGATTGCAACTCCCAAAAGCATCAGAGCAAGTGAGAACCCTGTAGCCGCTACTTTCCTAGAGGACAAGCTATGGGCAGTGGAGAGCATCGGAATTAGCGTACCGACTACGGCAGTGACTCCCAGTATCACCGCAAATCCCAATGACATGCCGACGGCGGAAATTCCCAACCCAAATGTCACGGCGCCAATTCCCCAGCCCAATCCAAAGAGAAGCACAATTATCAAGGTCACAGCATGCACGGAAGAAAGAACATGAAACACATGCGGGACACTGGCCAACACAAGAGCCCAGGGAGCCAACAAATACGCTGTGCAGGCGAAGACCAGCCACGTATTCTCCCACTTCCAAGTTCTGGTCCATTTCATTGGGAGCATGAAGCTCCCCTGACACATCCCCCCCACCAGAACCGCAAGCAACCCGATCAGTTGGCCCTCAGGCACGGTTGAATTCCTGTTGTGTTAGGATCAATTCGAGGTTCGAAAGGTAGCGATCGATGTCCGACGCGTCGTTATAAAGGTGGACAGAGGCTCGAACGCGCCCATCACCCGCCCAGACAGTCA
>JAJXZM010000287.1 GCA_021780055.1 Acidobacteriota bacterium | reverse complement strand
CGCCAAGCAGGAATCCATCAACACCATTCTGGACATGGCAGAGCATAAGAAATCCGGCACGGCAAAGAAGCTGGTGGTTGCCGGATGCCTGGTGGAGCGCTACCGGCAACAGATTCTGAAAGAGATTCCTGAAGTCGATTATGTGATCGGCACGAACGAACTGGAACGTGTTCTCGAAGCCTGCCAGCTTGATGTCAGCGGGCGCGAATCCGGCCAACCTGCCGAGCCGTACCTTTACCACGAGTTCACCCCCAGAATTCTTTCCACGCCGTCGTATTCCGCCTATATCAAAATTGCCGAAGGCTGCGATCATCCGTGCTCGTTCTGCGTGATTCCGCAGATGCGTGGCAAGTTCCGCTCACGGCGGTTTGAGTCCGTGGTGCGTGAAGCCGAACAACTGGCCGCGCAAGGCGTGCGGGAAATCACCCTGGTGGGGCAGGACACCACCAGCTACGGCGAGGACCTTGGAATTCGCGACGGATTGCCACTGCTGCTGCGCGAGCTTGGCACGATTCCTGAACTCGTCTGGGTCCGCTTTCTTTATTGCTACCCGAACCGCGTGACGGATGCGCTGATCGAGGCCGTTGCGGAAACACTCAAGGTGGCAAAATATTTTGACATTCCTTTGCAGCATTCGAGCGGGCCGGTTCTAAAAGCCATGCGGCGCGGCTCAAGCGGAAAACATTTCCTGAAGATGCTGGAGAAAATTCGCGTCGCCATTCCCGAAGCGGCGCTGCGAACCTCGCTGATCGTGGGCTTCCCGGGTGAGAGTGAGGAGGATTTCCAGGACCTGCTTGATTTTGTCAGCCAGGCCGAGTTCGATCATCTCGGCGTATTCCTTTATTCAAACGAGGAAACCTGTGGCTCCTACAGCCATCCAGACCAGGTTCCGGCGCCACTCGCCAGGCGGCGGCAGAAAAAGCTGATGGCGGCGCAACGCAAAATCTCACGCCGCAAGATGCGGGAAAAAGTGGGCAACCGCCTGCCGGTGCTGGTGGAAGGAACTTCGGAAGAAAGCGACTGGCTGTTCCGCGGGCGATTGGAAACCCAGGCGCCGGGCATCGACGGCCAGGTTTACATCAATGATTTTGCCGGGCCGGAACCCAAGACCGGCCAGTTCCGATGGGCAACCATTACCGAGAGTGCAGACTACGACCTGGTGGCGCGGCTTGAAGAATCATACTTTGCTGTGCCGGAGCACACGAAAGCAGGTCCGGCAGCACGGAGAGACCTGGTCCAGATTCAACCACCGGTCGAGCGCGTTTCAACGAGGGGTCATGCGCTGCCCCATCTGTAAGCAGCCAGTCCCGGACGAAGGAAATCCCTTCCGGCCCTTTTGCAGCGAGCGTTGCAAGCTGATTGATCTTGACAACTGGCTGGAAGGGCGTTATCGCGTTCCAGACGCCGACGGCGAAAAACCAAGCCGCGACGAGCCCTCCGGGGAGGACAATGATGAAAACGGGAACGGCCGCTGAACGCCGAACTCCGGCTGTCTGGATCGCAACGGTCGGCGGCACAGGCTATTTCCCCGTTGGGCCGGGAACCGCAGGATCGGCTGTTGCGGTTGGCCTGGTGGCCGCGGTGAACGCGTTGCCACTTTCTAACGCCGGATGTTCCGGTCTTTTATTCGTAGTCGCGGCTCTCATTTTTTTCCTGGGCGTGTGGTCAGCAGGCGAAAGCGAAATTTTCTTTGGAAGAACGGACCCCGGCCATGTAGTAATTGATGAAGTGTCCGGGCAGATGACGGCCTTCCTGTTGAGTCCGCACGCATCGTGGAAGTTTCTCTTGCTCGGATTTGGACTCTTCAGACTTTTTGATATTACCAAGCCCTTCCCGGCCGGTCGAGCAGAGCGTTTGCCCGGCGGTTGGGGTATCATGGTAGATGACATTATCGCGGGCGTTTATGCACTGGGAGCGCTCGCATTTCTAGGTTATGTAATTCGATGAAGTTGTGGAAAAAGGCCTCGAAATCAAACCGCTCTGTGGCCAAGACAGACAAGCCCACAGGCACACCTCTTATTGAGCGAGTCAAACCGCAGGCTGCGATTCCTGGAGGTGAAATCTCGGTCCTGGGAAAAGGTTTCGTGTCCAACGGCAACAGGCGCCCCACGGTAAGGTTCGGAGACCAGCCCGGAAGCGTGTTGCTGAGTTCTCCCAATCGTCTGATTGTCCGTGTTCCGGAAGGCGTGGTAAGCGGTGAGATGGTCGTCGATACGGGCAGCGGTTCAACGTCCCCTACTTCGGTCGCCGTGGGCATACTCCTCACCGACACCCTGCATCCGGTGGCCAACCCGGCTGTCGACCCTCAGGGGAATATCTATTCCACGTTCAGCGGCAGCCGCGGCCAGAAGGTTCCTGTCTCTATTTTCAAGATCAGCAGCCAGCATGTCGTAAAGCCTTTCGTGTCTGACCTGATGAACGCAACGGGGCTGGCCTTTGGCCATGACGGCATGCTCTACGTTTCCAGCCGCATGGAAGGCACCATCTTTCAGGTGTCCCCGGACGCCGAAGTCTCCACTTACGCTGAAGGTATGGGTGTGGCGACGGGCGTGGCTTTTGATAAAGCCGGAAACCTCTATGTGGGCGACCGCACAGGCACAATTTTCAAGATCAGCCCGGACCGCCAGATCTTTGTTTTTGCAACGCTGGAGCCGAGCGTATCCGCCTATCACCTGACCTTCGGGCCCGACAGCGACCTTTACGTCACCGGCCCCACGACCTCAAGCTTCGATAACATCTACCGGATTTCGCCCGACGGAGCAGTGCATCGCTTCTATCGCGGCCTGGGGCGCCCACAAGGAATGGCTTTTGACACGGCAGGAAATCTCTACGTGGCCGCCTCGCTTTCAGGACATCGGGGAGTCGTGCGGATCAACCCGGGGGGCAATGCGGAACTGTTCGTTTCCGGGTACAACATTGTAGGAGTGGCATTCACGCAGCGGAAGACGATGGTCGTCGCCACAAACAACTCGCTGGTTGAACTGTTCGTTGGCATCGAAGGTCAACCCTTGCTAAAGTCCATTGGAAAGTGAGACGGGCCTTCCAAGGCGGCCCGGGCCAAGACGGTCTTTTTGTTCTTCGTGTCTTGCCCGTCGTTGAACCGGTATGAATGCAGAAATCATTGCCGTCGGCTCGGAACTCCTTACTCCCCATCGTTCCGATACAAATTCTCTCTATCTCACCAGCAAGCTGAACTCTCTCGGCATCGAAGTACGATTCAAGACAATCGTGGGTGATGACGTCGAACGGCTTGCCGCAGCCTTCCGCACCGCACTTGAGCGCAGCGAACTGATTATTCTGATGGGAGGACTGGGTCCCACCGAGGATGACATTAACCGCCAGGCAGTCGCGAACGTTCTGGGCCTCGCCCTGCACGAAGTTCCGGAAGTGATTGAGCACATCGCGGCGCGTTACGCGCGCACCGGCCGCACAATGCCGGCCAACAATGTGCGCCAAGCCCTCGTGCCTGAAGGAGCCGAGTGGCTCCCCAACAAGAAAGGCACGGCGCCGGGCATCTGGATCGAGCGGGAAGGCAAAATCATCATCATGCTTCCCGGCCCTCCCAGCGAACTGGAAGCAATGTTCGATGAGCAGTGCATGCCTCGGCTGAGAAGCCTCGTAACCGGCAGCCAGATTCGGACCCGCGTAATCAAAGTGGTCGGCCTGCCAGAGTCTGAAGTTGACGAACGGATTGCACCCATCTACAAGCCGTACAGCAATCCTTCCACCACCATCCTTTCAACCGGCGGAGCCATCGAGGTCCACCTGAGCGCGCACGCTGCGACTCAGCAAGAGGCCGACGCCCTGCTCAACGAACTGACCGAAAAAATCGAGCCCGCACTGGGCG
>JAJXZM010000204.1 GCA_021780055.1 Acidobacteriota bacterium | reverse complement strand
AGAACCCTATTGCCCTCTGCGACAGCAAGGGGCGTGCCCCCGGTGCGTGAAATGCGATCGGAGATTTCAACAAGTTCAGACGATGTGTTGCCATGCCGCTCTTTCACAAAGTTGAGGATGGCTTCTGTCGCTCCCTTGCGCAGGCAACGGCCGTCAATGTCCACGCCGCTCATTCGCGTGTAAGCCGAAAACGGAATGAAATGGGCCTGGTGGCGTGATACTTCTCGTCCGCGCAATCGAAACCGTTCCTTTGCGAGAACTACAATCGAGCGACCTTCGGGTGTCTCGTCGGCAAGGCTGGCAAGCTGGGCGGCATCAGCGAGTTCAGACTCTTCAATTCCTTGACAGGGCAAAAACTCAACCGCCTGCCGATTGCCGAGTGTGATGGTTCCGGTCTTGTCCAGGAGAAGGGTATTCACATCGCCGGCGGCTTCCACTGCCTTTCCGCTCATTGCAAGGACATTATGTTGCATTACGCGATCCATGCCGGCAATTCCAATGGCTGAAAGGAGGCCCCCGATCGTGGTCGGGATCAGGCACACTAGCAACGAAACAAGAACGGCCACGGAAGGGACGGCTCCCTTTCCGGTCGAGTTGACGGCATACACCGCAAAGGGTTGCAATGTAACGACCGCCAGCAGGAAGATCAGGGTTAAGCCCGCGATCAGGATGTTCAGGGCGATTTCGTTGGGAGTCTTTTGGCGTTCGGCGCCCTCGACCAGGGCAATCATGCGATCCAGGAAAGTTTCGCCAGGGTTGGAGGTGATTTGGATCTTGATCTGATCTGATAACACCTTGGTTCCCCCCGTTACCGCACTGCGGTCGCCACCCGATTCGCGGATCACCGGCGCACTCTCGCCCGTAATCACCGACTCGTCCACTGTGGCAATTCCTTCAACCACTTCGCCGTCGCCCGGAATGATATCGCCGGCAGCGCAGATGACGAGGTCCCCGGACCGCAGTCTGGAAGCGGGCACAGCCTCGGTATTGCCGTTGTCAAGCAAGCGCTTGGCCATCGAGTCTGTTTTGGTTTTGCGCAGGGTGTCTGCCTGTGCTTTGCCGCGCGCTTCAGCCATGGCCTCCGCAAAATTGGCAAAGAGCACGGTGAACCAGAGCCAGAGAGTAATCTGAAATTCGAAACCATTGCCTTGTACTCTACTGATGGCGTCGTGCGCAAGAAGCACTGTTGTCAGAGCGGCGCCGACCTCGACTACGAACATGACGGGGTTCTTGGCGACGATCATCGGATTCAACTTTACGAAAGACTCGCGGATGGCCCGCCTCAGGATTTCGCGGTCGAACAGCGGGCGGGCGCGAACAAGCTTCTTCGGAAGAAGTCGCGCTTCGTCATCTACATCTCTTACGGGTTCGGGAGCAATAACGGTGTTAGGCATCGCTTAACTCCAGACCGGGAATATCAACATCGAAAACGTTTTGCCCTGGTGCATGAGGAATTGTTCGACGATCGGACCGAGCGACAAGGCCGGGAAGAAGGTCAGTGCTCCGACTATGACGATGGTCGCTACCAGCAGGCCCACCCAGAGCACACCATGAGTTGGAAGCGTTCCGCTAGTGACTGGGACGCTCTTCTTGGTGGCCAGATTCCCTGCTATGGCGAGGGCGGGGAGAATGAATCCGAACCTGCCAATCAGCATCGCCAGGCCAAGAAGAAGGTTGTACCAGGGAGTGTTGACGTTGATACCAGCAAAAGCGCTGCCATTGTTTTCGGAAGCGCTCGAAAATGCGTATAGGAGCTCGCTAAAACCGTGCGGTCCTGCGTTGTTGAAATTCGCGGTGGCTGGTCCAGGCGGGTTCCAGTAGCCATGAGCCGGGAATTTGACGATCGAACTTATGGCCGTAAATACCAGGATTGAAAATGCGGTGACGATCACCGCCACCATGGCCATCTTCACTTCTTTCTGTTCGATTTTCTTTCCCAAGTACTCTGGAGTTCTTCCCACCATCAGTCCGGCTATAAAGACGCCGACGATGGCGTACAATAGGATGCCGTACAGCCCTGATCCGACGCCGCCGAAAATTACTTCGTCGGTCTGAATGTTAAACAGTGGAATAAGGCCTCCGACGGGCGTGTAGCTATCGTGCATGCTGTTGACACTCCCGTTGCTGGCATCGGTAGTGGCGACAGCCCAAAGGGCCGAGCTTGCGATTCCGAAGCGGACCTCCTTCCCCTCCATGTTTCCACCTGGCTGGGTTCGCGTAGCGCGCGTCTCCACGCCCAAATGGGCCAGGATAGGATTGCCCCGTTGCTCGGCCGAATAACATGCAAACACCCCGCCAAAAAACAGAACAGCCATGGCCGCAAACAACGCCCAGCCTTGTCTTGTGTCATTGACCATCTTTCCAAACGTATAGGTAAGACCGGCCGAGATTACGAGGATTGACAGGAGCTCGACAAAGTTGGTGAGTGGCGTCGGATTTTCGAAAGGATGTGATGAGTTGCCATTGAAAAAGCCTCCGCCATTTGTGCCCAGCATTTTGATGGATTCCTGGTCGGCCACAGGGCCAACCGCGATGGTCTGGGGAGATCCCTCCAACGTCGTTGCCTTCTGGTATGGCTTCAGAGTTTGTGGAACGCCGCGGGAGCAAAGGAAGAGCGCAAAAACGAATGCTAGCGGAAGAAGCAGATAAACAGTACAGCGAGTCAAGTCCACCCAGAAATTACCGATAGTGTTTGCTTGTTTCCGCGCGAAGCCTCGAATGAGCGCAATTGCAACTGCAATCCCCGCTGCGGCAGAAACGAAATTCTGAACCGTTAATGCAGCCAGCTGGACGAAGTAGCTGAGCGTTGTCTCACCGCCATAGGCCTGCCAGTTAGTATTGGTCATGAAACTCACGGCGGTATTAAAAGCCAGGTCCGGACTCATCGGGGTGGCGTTGAGAGGATGATGCCCCGTACTGAACCCCATAGGATTCAACGGCAGGATACCCTGCAGACGCTGAATGGCGTACACAAAAAGGAAGCTGACCAGACTGAAGGCCAGGAGGGACGCAGCGTATTGGGTCCATCGTTGCTCCGTTTCCTCCCGAATCCCGCAGACGAGATAGATGAAGCGCTCCAAGGGCCGCAGGAGGGGGTGCAGAAACGTGCGTTCTCCCGCGAAAATACGCTGCATATAAATTCCCAAAGGCTTAGTGATCGCCAGGAGAATGAAAAAGAACACGAGGATGTAAAGAACACCGTCTGGTGTCATGCAAATCTCCTCAAAACCGCTCAGGCAGCAAGAGCGCGTAAATCAGATAACCAAACAAGAACACCGCAACAATTCCGGAAATGGTGTAAGCCAAATCGTCCCTCCTTAGAGCAGATCGAAGGCCTTCGTGCAAGCCCAGCAGACAACGAAAAACAGCGCGCAAACTAGAACATAGAAAATATCGAGCATAGTAATTTCACTCTGATACAACAAAGACCACGTGGTGCCCCAGCTTCTTCAGGCGCATTCCCATCCGTTGCCCCTTCGTTGGCCACCACCACCGCCTCCTGCTGCTCAGGACAACCAGAGAATTTTGGGGAAGCGCGTCTTGCAGGGCCCGGAGAGGTTCCCAGCACAGGAAGATATGGACTGAAGCCTCACCCGGAAAGCCACTCGCCAGTTTCACCAGCTTGTCCTGGAGGAAGGGAAGCGAAACGGCTGGCTTTCCTAGAGGAAGAGCGTACGGAACTGCATACACGAACACGAGACGGATACATGTGCTAAGGTCTTGCGCAAGCGACCACGCCTTTCGGAGAGCGTGTTTCGTTTCCTCATCCGATCTGTATATGACTTCCACTCCAAGCGCCTTACCTTGTCCAGGGCGTGGTTGACAATCGGGCCCAGGTCGAAGACCCCCAG
>JAJXZM010000162.1:3533-3856 GCA_021780055.1 Acidobacteriota bacterium | reverse complement strand
ATGATCTGCAAACCGGACAGAGGAATTTTGGGAAGTGGAGCTGGGAAAGGTTCGTGGTTTCCCACCCTGTCGTTCGCTGGCGCGAACGACAAGGATGGGGCAACCCCGTCGGTCTACTGGGTTTATCGAAGTTGTCGCTCGGATGGATGAAGCTTGGCATCGTTCACGAGCGCATTCAGCCCGGGCGACCTCAGCAGAACGGCAGGCACGAGCGGATGCATCGCACTCTGAAAGAGGACACCGCGAAGCCGCCGGCCCGCACAGTGACAGCGCAACAGAAGAAGTTTGATCGATTCCGCCTGGTATTCAACCATGAGCGCCCG
>JAJXZM010000162.1:0-3523 GCA_021780055.1 Acidobacteriota bacterium | reverse complement strand
GCCCGCATGAGGCACTCGCCAACGAGACGCCGGGAAGCATCTACGTGCCAAGCGCCCG
Source organism: Acidobacteriota bacterium (assembly GCA_021780055.1). The sequence goes on along the minus strand of JAJXZM010000162.1, from coordinate 3,465 downwards.
AATTCTACCGAGCAGCGTGGCGAGCTTCCAATATCCCAGATCGTTTCAAACGCGGCGGGTGAACAACAGCGGGGACATCAGCTGGCACAAGGGCCGTGTTTTCGTAAGCGAAGTTTTCCGTAACGAAGAGATCGGGCTGGAACAAATGGATGAAGACGTGCACCGGGTCTTTTTCTGCAATACCGAGTTGGACGAATTCAACAGCGAGGAAATGCGGTTCCGGCCTGTATTGCGAACATGAGAAATCATTCGCAGTTGCTGCGGCAGTGAAATTGTATGGACTCTGCGAAAACGGCTGCTTTCGTCGTCAATTCGACAGCTTGTGCTTCAGACGATATGCTTTTCACTCCAAATACAGTGGTGAAATAGCGTCCACCCTTTTTGCCGGGAGACCGCATGAAGAGCATTCTGTGCAATTCGTCAATGATGATTCTGGCCCTCCTGCTCGGATCGTACGCGATACAGGCTCAGCAAGCCCTCTCCACTCAGGCTAGCGGCCCGGTGCCGCTGGCAAGCGTTCATCCGGATACAGCTCAAAAGACCTGCGAGGCTCTCAAAAGCCTGAAGCTCGACCATGGAGAAATCGTATCTGCCAAGTGGGACGAGGCCGGAACGATCCAAGTGCAGCTTGGCTTGCCACCCAAAGCGGAAAGTCTACGGGTTAAACGCCATTGTGAGATTGCAGCAGTGTCGCGGCCAACCTCTGATTCGGTGATTAACTTCACCATCTGGTTACCGCCTCTGGAAGATTGGAACGGCAAGTATCTCCAGTATGGAAGTGGCGGATGGGGCGGCATCTATCAATTCCATGAAATGGTCGGACCGCTCGCGCAAGGCTATGCGGTTGCCGAAACCGATGACGGTCATCAGAGCAAGGATATGCTTGGGGCCATCACTCCGACATGGGCTTTGGGGCATCCTGAGAAATTGATCGACTTTGGCTATCGCGCAGTGCACGAGACCGCGATGCAGTCGAAGATAGTTTTGCAGGACTATTTTGAGCGGCCTGCATCGAGAGCCTATTTCAAGGGATGCTCGGATGGAGGGCGTGAAGGGCTAATGGAAGCTGAGCGCTTCCCGGAAGAGTTTGACGGCATCATAGCCGGGGCGCCCGCCAATCACTGGACGCACCACTTTGCGGGGTTCATCTGGGATGAACGCGCGCTCAATGCAAAGCCTGAGAGCCGCATCACTCCGGAGCAGCTCCCGGCGATTCAGAAGGCTGCCCTGGCAGCTTGCGATGAACTCGACGGAGTTAAAGACGGCTTGATCGAAGATCCGCGCAAGTGTCACTTTGATCCAACGGTGCTGTTATGTCACGGCGCTGCTAATGCGGATTGCCTCACGCAGCCGCAGATCGATGCTTTGAAGCAGGTCTATGCAGGACCCAAAAATCCGAAGACGGGTGAACAGATTTATCCGGGTTATGAGCCGGGTGCGGAGGCTGAAGCGGGCACATGGCTGGGATGGATTGTGCCATTTCCTCAGATTCCTCAGGGCTCTATCCAGAGTCTTATGGGGAACGGATTCTTCTCGTTGGTGGTACACGAGGATCCGAAATGGGACTGGCATAGGATGGACTTTAGTCTTGATGTGAAGGATGCGGATGAGAAGGCTGTACCGATCCTCAACTCATTCAATCCAGATTTGCGCACATTCCGGGATCACGGCGGCAAGCTGATTCAATACCACGGCTGGGGCGATCCGGCCATTTCCCCTCTGGATTCGATCAACTTCTACGAGAAGGTGACTGCGTTCCTTACGAGCCGTCCCGATCCGCGAGCTACCGATGCCAAAGATGTCCAGGGTTTCTACCGATTGTTTATGGTGCCGGGTATGGGCCATTGCGTGGGTGGGAACGGGCCAAACAGTTTCGGAAACGATGCGACGCAATTAGATAACCCGGTAGATGCGGATCATGACTTGGTGATGGCTCTTGACCGTTGGGTGACAAAGGGATCGGCTCCGGAACTCCTGATTGGAAGCGGCAAGACCGGCGGTTCCGCGCAGGTTAAACTCACGCGCCCGTTGTGCGCGTATCCCAAAGTGGCCCATTACAAGGGCCACGGCGATACCAACGTGGCCGCTAACTTTGAGTGCGTCCAGGCACAGGCTAATTAGTTCAAGGGCGACGGTGACGAGCGATCAATTCCGCTCCACGGACGTTAAAATCGGTTTTTGCAAAAAAACAAGCCATGGAAATGCCGGGGTGTGGAAAGCATGGAAATCCATAAAGCCGGCTTTCCACCCTTTCCACACCCCTTGGAAATCCCTGCGGGGATTCCCACATTACCACGGCTACGGTGACGACTATCATGTATTTGAAGACCGGCAAAGCCCGCCGAAAACCCGCAATTAGAGCCATTCTCACCGCCAGGGGCTTGTAAACCATGTCCCCGGTCTAAAACGTAAAGGACGTCCCGGTACTCTCAGGCAGTAAGGCGAGTTCTCCCACAAATGATGGTTGCCCCGGGTGCCTCGCATTTGGGCACCCGGGAATCCGCAGACCTCAACCAACCTTTCCCGGTAACGCAAACATTGCGGCGCCCGGGATCGCAGAAGCCCTGGCGCTCGGTCTTCGGTTCTCCTTCGACATCGACTCCGGCTTGTTGTACGCCTTCCACCAATACCGGATGCCCCTCGATGGGGCACCTGTGATCTTTTGTCCTGCGGGCGCGGCTTGCGGTTGAGTCCCGGAACTTCTCCACATCCATGCGGAGCAAGTGCCCGTTTTTCTCCACGCAAGAGTGCAGCGATTCCGGCCCGGCTCCACATCCGCATGGAGAGTGAGCGGGCCGGAATCCGCCATTTATTTCAGCGCGGCGTCTACGGCGGTGGCCAGCATCTTGAGGCCGGCGGCAACGTCGGCGCCGAGGTGGACGCGGAGGGCGCGGCGGCCGCGCGACTCCAAGACGGCGAGGTCGCCTGCGGCCTGCGCGGCGATGACCACGCCGAAGCTGTACTTCTGCCCCGGAATGGCAATGTCTGCCGCGTGGTCGGCGGTGATTTGCAGGAAGACGCCGGTGTTGGGTCCGCCCTTGTAGTCCTGCCCGGTGGAGTGAAGGAAGCGCGGGCCGAAGCCGAGGCAGGTGGCCACGTGTCTGGCGTCGCGCACCTTGTGGCGCAGGGCCTGGATTGCCGCTTCGTGCTCAGGGAACATGGGCAGATAGGCCAGCGCGGCGAAGTAATCGCCGGGGTGAAGCTGGGCGAAGTGGGCGCGCAGATAGCCTGCCAGATTCAAAGAGGGCGCGGCGGCCTTGAGCTTGGCGGCGTAGGCGTTGGTGGCGTAGAGGGCGAATTCGACGCCTTCCATGGAGCCGACCAGCGCAGGTACGCGCTCGGGCAGCTTGCCGGTCTGCTCATAGGCCGAGGTGAGGGCGCGGGTCTCGATTTTGGCGGACTCGACATCAGGCTGGTTGAAGGGGTTGATGCCCATCACCGACCCCGCCACCGCCGTGGCCACTT
>JAJXZM010000404.1 GCA_021780055.1 Acidobacteriota bacterium | reverse complement strand
GCTATATTGCGCCAGCGGCACAGACCATGCCTACACGGTTGGAGAGGCGGAGTTGCTCCGCATCACTCCTTACTTTGAGGGAGGCATCTTCGGCGCTCAGGACGACTATAAGAGTTTTTCAAAGGCGATGCTGATCCAGAAAATGATCGGCTCAATGGAATGCCGCGGCGATGAACTGCTGGGTTTTGGCGACGGTTACGTCGAGATCAAGAACGTGAAGGACGTTGGAGGCGTCGCCGTCGGCGTGGCCACGGACGAGCCCGAGTGCCTGAAGGTGGACAAATGGAAACGTGACCGGCTAGCAGGCGTAGGAGCGGACTACATCATTCCCAACTATCTCTGCCGTGACGAGCTTCTCAAAACTTTATTTCCTGAGTGATAGCGCAAACATGGAATCCAAATACGAACTCTTCGACCGGTCCAGACTGCTGATCAAGCCTCTCAGCGAGCGCAGGCACGACATGCAGATCGATTACGTGCTCGGCCTCAATGAAGCTGCACCCGAATATTCTCATCCGCAGCTCCCGGAAGTTGCTCGACGAATGATCGTGGCCAAAAACAAACGCGCGGCCCGCATCCTGATGATGGGAGCGCACGTGATCAAGATGGGCATGAGCCGCTACGTCATCGACCTGATCGAGCGCGGTTTTGTCAGCCATATCGCGATGAACGGCGCCGGGGCCATTCACGATTACGAACTGGCGCGCATCGGGGCCACCACGGAAAGCGTGGCGCGCTACATTCAGACGGGCGAGTTCGGGCTGTGGAAAGAAACCGGCGATCTGAATGACGTCATCAAGGAAGCCACGGAACTTTCACTCGGCCTCGGCGAAAATCTCGGGCGCTACATTGTCGCCGGCAACTTCCCATATAAGGACGTCAGCATCTTTGCCGCGGCCTATCGTTGTTCGGTGCCGGTGACGGTCCACGTTGGCGTGGGCTACGACATTATTCATGAGCATCCCAACTGCGACGGCGCTGCGCTGGGCGCGGCCAGCTATCGGGACTTCCTCATCTTCACCAAAACCGTTGAGAACCTTGAGGGCGGCGTCATGCTGGATTTCGGAACCGCCATCATGGGCCCGGAAGTCTACCTGAAAGCCCTCTCGATGGTCCGCAATGTGGCCCGGCGACAGGGGCGCTCAATTAAACATTTCACCACGGCGGTTTTTGACCTGGTGCCTATCCAGGGCGACATCCACCACGAACTTCCGAAGACGGACCCCGGTTACTACTTCCGGCCGCACAAGACCATTCTGGTGAGGACCGTCGCCGACGGCGGCGAGAGTTTTTACTTTTGCGGAGATCATCGCGCCACGGTTCCGGCGCTGCGGCGGGCCCTGCTGGAGGCCGAATGACCACGTCTGAAATCCTCGCGGCCTTCTCCAGGCTCAAAGCGCTGGTGATCGGCGACATCTGCCTCGACCGGTGGTGCAATTACGACCCCGCCGCGGCTGAAGTCTCCCGCGAGACCGGTATTCCGCGCCTGGGCATCGTTTCAACACACGTGACTCCGGGCGGAGGAGGGACTGTGGCGAACAACCTGGCCACGCTGGGCGCGGGACAGGTGTCGGTGATCGGTGTCCGTGGCGATGACGGCTTCGGGTATGAACTGGAACAGGCGCTCGCCGCGCGCGGCATTGGGGCGGACCGCATGGTGAAGGTCCCGGACTGGCAAACGTTTACTTACACCAAACTGCTGAATATCCAGACCGGCGATGAGGACCAGCCCCGCGTTGATTTCATTTCCACACGGTCCTTGCCGGCAGACGCGGAACAGGCCGTGATCGAAAACATTATGCACGCCGTTCCCCTCTTCGACGTCATTCTCATCGCCGACCAGGCTGAAACCAGGGCGGGCGGGGTTGTAACTCCGGCTGTGCGCGATTCGATCATTCGCCTGGCCGAAAAGTATCCGCAAAAGGTCTTCCTTGCCGATTCCCGCAAGCGGGCCCACCTGTTTCGCAAGGTGGTCATGAAACCCAACCGCGACGAAGCCGAGGCCGCCTGCCAAAACCTATTCGGCAAGGTGGATTTCCCCGCCCTGCGCCAGCATCTTGACGCAAAGACCTTGATTGTGACCCACGGCCCGAGGGGCGCGCTGGTCCTTCAGGAGGGCCCGCAAGCATGGGCCAAAGCCCGCCAGGTAGAAAACCCGGTAGACATCTGCGGCGCAGGCGACAGTTTTGCAGCCTGTTGCGCGCTGACTCTGGCAATTACCGGCGATCCCATTGCCGCTGCGCGAATGGGAAACCTGGCGGCATCCGTCACGATCATGAAGAAGGGTACCGGCACCGCCTCGCCCCAAGAAGTCCTCTCTGCAGAGCAGTCCCTTTCCACGTAAATAGTCGCGGGCGCCACTAGCCTGTTGTCGTCTGTAGCAACTCGTCGTGACGGCTCATATCTGCCCCTTGACACATTATAAGCATATGTTCATAATTATATCTTGATAGGAGGCAACTTTCCCACCATGGCAAGGCCATTCTGCTGCCGCCACGTCAGTTCTGAACCGGAGAGCAATTATTTCAAGCCGCGGGGTATTCCGCTTTCTTCACTGGAAGAAATCACCATGACCATGGATGAATTTGAAGCCATCCGGCTGGCTGACCTGGAAGGACTTTATCAGGAACAGGCCGCTGAGCGGATGGGGATCTCACGCCCCACATTCGCGAGGGTCGTCGAATCAGCCCGCCGGAAGGTGGCTGATGCCCTGGTGAACGGGAAGGCTCTGGCCATCGAGGGAGGCGTGGTCAAAATGCTCGGCGAGAGATCGTTTGCTTGCAACGACTGCCGGCATCAATGGGGGGTTCGGTACGGCACGGGGCGCCCTGAGGAGTGTCCCCAGTGCAAGAGCGCCAACATTGCCCGCGCGGCGGAAGAGCGCGGACCTGGCCGGGGAAACAGAAAAGGGATGAGGAAGGGGCATTGCTGGAGGCATAGAACTCACAGCGGAATAGAAGGAGGACCGGAAACATGAGAATTGCAGTGGCTTCGCAGGATGGAAACTCTATCTCGCCCCATTTTGGGCGATGTGCCTTTTTTATTATCTTTGACGCGGAGGACAGTGTTGTCCAGCGGAAAGAGTTAAGGCAGAACACGCACACTTCTCACGGTGGAGGAAACTGCCACGTGCCGGGACATGGAGATCAGCCGCACAGCCATGCCGGCCTTGTGCAAGCACTCCAGGATTGCCAGGCGGCACTCTGCTATGGCATGGGCTGGAGAGCGGCCAACGATCTGATGCAAAACGGCATTCAACCGGTGATTGTAGACAGGAAGCGCACACCCGAAGAAGCGGTCGCCCTTTTCGCTCAGGGAAAATTACCCGTGGCTAGCCGCGACTTCTGCGAGGGCAAGCACGCGCATAAGCGCTAAATCGATGGCGCAAGGCCGGATTCGAACAATTCATGTCGCGGCGTACTGCAATAGACGCTGAACGACCACAACAGAATCAGGATATTCAGCCCTGCCTGCTTTCTTCCTGCCGCCAGCGGAAGTCTCCGTTGAAAAGAGCTGGGGGATCGCCAATAATGACGGTCCCCCAGGTTTGTGTTCACCCTTCCTTGCTTGAACTAGAAGCTCAGTCTGGCGCTGAACTCGAACAGCCGCGAATCGCCCGTGGGCCGGCCGAAGTTAGCGGTTCCTCTGACCTGGCCAAATGAACTGCCGCTGCATCCGTTGGTTTGGCCGCTCGGGATGCTGCCACAACTGCCATTCGGATTCGAGAAGGCAGGAGTGTTTGTGAAATTGAAGCCCTGGGCTCGGAATTGCAGGTTGAAGCGTTCCGTGAGTTTGAAGTTCCTGAAAAGCCCCGCGTCCAGATTGAATTGGTGTGGCCCGTGGAAGACGTAAAACGCCGAGTTGCCAAAGCTTACAGTGTTCACGCCTG
>JAJXZM010000352.1 GCA_021780055.1 Acidobacteriota bacterium | reverse complement strand
GCGGTGCGCGTCACCTGGTCCATATCAATCAGCCTGTTCTCTTCTTCCTGGATCAGGTATTCCATGGCTTCAGAGACGGGCATGCGGCGCTTCTTGGTGCGCTGGCCGAACAGGCCGGGCATCATGTCCTTGAGGTTGATGTCCATCTCCTCGATGCCCTGCGAGGAGATGATTTCGAAGGCGGGAAAGTTCTTCTCGCGCGTCTCAATTTCCACCTGCCGCTCGTCGAGCTTGCCTTCGCGGAGTTGGGCCCGCAATTTTTCGCGGGTGCGCTTGAACTGCTCCATTGCCGCGGGGTAGCCGTCATCGGGCTGGGTTTTGTCCGGCCGGGGCGGCGTGGGGGGCGGCAGCAGCAGGTCCAGCAGCCGCTCTTCGGCGTTGGTCTCGGCCTTCTCCGCCACTTCTTCGATTTTTTCCTCGCGGACCATGTCGATGGAAATTTCGACCAGGTCGCGGACCATCGACTCCACGTCGCGGCCGACGTAGCCCACTTCAGTAAACCGCGAAGCCTCAACCTTGATGAAGGGGGAATTGGCCAGGCGGGCCAGGCGGCGGGCGATTTCCGTCTTCCCAACGCCCGTGGGCCCGATCATGATGATGTTTTTGGGCAGAATCTCTTCTGCCAGTTCGGCCGCGAGTTTCTGCCGGCGCATGCGGTTGCGCAGGGCGATGGCCACGGCGCGCTTGGCGTCCTTCTGGCCTATCACATACTTGTCAAGTTCGGCCACGATCTGCCGCGGCGTCAGTTCGTCGAGCATGGTGGTGGTTTCGAGATTTTCAGGCAAGTAAAAAACCATTTGTGTTTTCCCAGAGGCAGGGAGCCTCAAAGCTCCTCGATGGTGCTCTGCTGATTCGTATAAATGCAGATCTCCCCTGCAATGCGCATCGATTCCTCAACGATTTCGCGGGCGGTCATTTTTGTGTGACCGGCCAGGGCGCGCGCGGCGGAAACAGCGTAAGGCCCTCCGGAGCCGATGGCCACAATGCCGTCATCGGGTTCGATGACGTCGCCATTGCCGCTCACCAGATAAGTGCCCTTTTTGTCTGCAACTACCAGCAGAGCTTCCAGGTGGCGCAGCGCTCGGTCCGTTCTCCAGTCCTTGGCAAGTTCCACCACGGCCCTGCTCAGGTTGCCGTGATATTCCTCAAGTTTCCCCTCGAAGCGCGAGAACAGGGACAGGGCGTCTGCCGTGCTGCCGGCAAACCCGGCCAGGACCTTATCGTCAAAAAGGCGGCGGATCTTCTTTGCCTTGTGCTTGATGATGCTTTCACCCATCGTGACCTGGCCGTCGCCGCCCATCACCAGACTGCCGTTACGGCGAACGCAAAGAATGGTTGTAGATCTGATTGACCGTTGACGTGCCAAAGTTCCTCCGCTGGTCATTATAACAGATGGGGATGACCCTTACGGGGAGGGCTGGAAATAGTTTGCGGGAACGCTGACGTTGTAGCTTGCCTTGTTTCTGTAGACCTGCCCGATTCTTTCATCGTTCTCGCTCCGCGCGATATTCATGGGCGTCATGATGCCGTCAAATCGCTGGTAGTCGCTGTAGTCGTCCGTGTAATCGTCCCACTCGTGAGTGATGGAGTTTTGTACGCGATAGGTAGTGCGCAACGGCAGGTAATCCGTCTTGCGAAGATAGAGCCGGATGTGAACGTTCTCTGCGTCGATGATGTCAATGACGTAAACGGCCTGATTGGCGACAAAATCGACGCCGTGGTCGATCACCAGAACACCGTTTTGCCGGACGATAGAGCGCAGAAGATTGTCGAGGCTGTAGTGGTTGGCGATTTTCCACTGGCGGACTTGTTCGGGAAGCTGGCTCGTCAGTCCGTACTGGTCCACTTCCCATGCCTCATTGCCATTGTTGATTAACGTGACGGGCTTGCCCTTGCCGTAGGTGAAGCGTCGTTTGTCCGGCGGCGCGTAAATGCTTTTGTAAGGCTGAACGCCGGCCATCTCGCCATTTGAGAATGCAAACACGCGCCCCGTGGTTGAAATGTTCTGATAATTTAGAAACGCGGCCCCGCCGAGCTCCTGAATGGCATGATCAAGGAGTTCCTGTGCTTTAGGGCTGATGCGCGAAGGGAGCGCCGACGGCGATTGCGCCGGCGCCTGCTGCGCCCCTTGGGAAGCGGCTGGAACGGCCAACACTGCCGTCCAGATGCAGGCCGCGCAGCCAAGGATTCTCAGACCGCTTATCTTTCTGTTAGCCACAGAGGATGCTCCCTCCATTGATATTGATGATCTCTCCAGTCATATAGCTTGACATATCCGAAGCAAGAAACAGGATGGGCATGGCGACTTCTTCCGGCCTGCCGAAACGGCGCAATGGAATTACGCTTGTGGCCTTGCGTTTCTCTGAGGGTTTGCGGAGGACCGGCTTTGCCATGTCCGTATCCACCCAGCCGGGAGCCACCGCGTTCACCAGAATGTTGTGCGGCGCCAGTTCCGTGGCAAGGCCCTTGACCAGGCTGATCACGCCGCCCTTGGCTGCTCCGTAATGCGTGTGAAAGGCTTCGCCGCGTTGCCCGGCAGTGGAAGAGACCGCAATAATGCGGCCCCGATTTTGTGAAATCATGTGGGGCGCGGCGCAGCGGATAACCGAATAGACTCCCTTCAGATTCACGGCCATCATCCGGTCCCACTGGCGCTCGGACATCTCTTCGATGCGTTCCGGATCGGCGTTCCAGATGCCTGCGTTGGCCACCAGAACGTCCAGCCGGCCAAATCGGCGAATCGCCGCATCAATCAACTTTCTGGCATCGGCCATTCTTGAAACGTCAGCACGGACAGCCACGACGGAAACCGGCGAGTTGCGGCAAGCATCCACGACTTCCTTTGCAGCTTTGCGTGCCCGCAGATAGCTGAACACCACATTGCAGCCGGCCTGAGCAAGCAATTTAACGGTGGCAGCGCCGATGCCGCGCGAGCCTCCCGTGACCACCGCAACCTGGTTTTCAAGGCTGATTCTCATTGCAGATTTGATGCGTCCCGCGCACTCGTAACTATTTTAAACGAAGCCGAACCGCTTACCCAACATCATCGCGGCGACCGTTTGCTTCCTGAGCAGGCCGTTGAAATATCTCGCAGAGAAGACGTAGCGGCGGGCTCACCCCGCCATAAGGTCAATGGTTTCATCGCCGGTTGGCGGCCCACAACAACTACGACGGTGATCGACGGTCGCTATGGACCCTCACCCACCCCGCCATGCCGGGGTTCCCCCTCTCCCGATGGGAGAGGGCCTGGTTGATGGGATGCGGCCTCCAACCCTGAAACAATCACTTCCCGCACGCGCTTTGAGAGATCGCTGGCGTCGTGGACCGTGAGTCCGGCGGTGGACATCGCCTTGTGAATGATCACCCGCACGCGGCCCCCGCGAATGTGGAGCGAGTCCGGCTTGAGCACCTCGCGCGAGCCGATCAGCGTGACGGGAACAATGGGGACTCCGGAGAGGATTGCCAGATAGAACGTCCCACTCTTAAAGGGAAGCATCTGGCTGGTGCGGCTGCGGCTGCCTTCCGGGAACACGACGACGGGCCGGCCTTCCTTGATCCTTTTTGCGGCCTGATCAAATCCTTTGAGCGCCTCGCGCGGGCGTCCGCGGTCAACCGGGATGTGCCCGGAACGCCGCAGGTGCCAGCCGAGAAACGGAACGTGGAACAGTACGCGTTTGGCCAGGAAGCGGAACTGCACCGGCAGGCTGACAAACAGAATCGGAATATCCATGGCGCTCGGGTGGTTCGAGCAGAAGATGACCGTCTGGTGCGGATCGATGTTCTCAAGGCCCTCCACGCTCAGGCGGACGCGGCTGGTCTTGAGAATCAGCCAGGACCATGTTCGGGCGCAGCCGTGCTGCCAGCGGCCGTGGGCGTCAAAAAAAGAACCGCATAA
>JAJXZM010000584.1 GCA_021780055.1 Acidobacteriota bacterium | reverse complement strand
ATCCTCCATTTGTTCATGGCTTCTTATTACACTACACATCTTTCGGGGGCAGGAAAGATAATTTCAAATCGCGCCTTTCAAAGCTAATCGTTTGAGGATGGTGGCGCCATTCCGGAGAACTGAATCGCCTCCTCACTGCTTTGCCGAATTGGTGGCCTGGTCCGTTATCGTCTGTTCCAGCGGGACGCTCACAATAATGTACCAGGGAACCGAAATCGTTCCCCAGCGAGCCGGCCGGAATTTCCATCCTTGAATACTTTGCCGTGCCCGTTCGAAGTCCCGTCCGCCCGGTCCTTCGGAAACCGCGTCCAGGACTTCTCCTTTCGAACCGACCAACACCTTAAGCTTTTGTGTGGCGGCAGACGGGTCGTGTTGAGGGTGTGAGATCACTTCCGGCGGTCGAACCTGCTTCTCCATATAGCTGTCCGCATCGGTAGGGAACTTTCCCCATAAAGTATGCGGATGGAGGGTGAACTTCACCATAACCTCCGTTCTGAACGCCGACGGGCCTTGTGGCAAAACGTACGGCTTGTACACCCATTTTCGGACCGCTTCCATGGCCGCCACAGCAAGCAGCGGCTCACCTTTCAATACATGGACCTCGGTCACATGTCCCGCGCTGTTTACCATGATCTCAAGCGTGACATCACCCTGGATGAAGTTTATTTTGGCGATTGCCGGATAGTGTGGTTTTGAAACATGGATCAGGAGTTTGGCCGCCTCGCTGTCAAGGGCTTCAATCACATTCTGCGCGGGCGGGGTCGCCATGAGTTGCAAGTTCTGATCTGCCAGAATGAGACATAGCAGGAAGGCGTAGCCGGATGCCCGTCGCCGCAGGTTCAGGAGCGGTCTAGGTGTTTGATTCAAGAATCACCTGCGCCACGACATAGCGGTTTGCGTGCGAGATCGACATGGCCGTGTGCGTTACGCCAAGCTGGTTAGCCACCTCGCGTGCGCGACCAGTCAACACCAGTTCCGGCTTTCCGCTTGATTGATGCGCGACTTCCACATCAAGCCAGCGGACTCCTTTGGCCCATCCGGTCCCGAGCGCCTTGAACGCCGCTTCCTTGGCGGCAAATCGGGCGGCGTAGCGCTCCGCGCGGTTCTTGAACTTTTCGCAGTAAGCGATCTCGGCGGGAGTAAATATCTTTCGTGCAAACCGCTCTCCGTGCCGTTCCAAAGCGCGCTCGATGCGCTCTGTTTCAGCAATGTCAATTCCTGTGCCGACTGTCATTCTGTTTATTTTCGAGCAGGGCGTAGAGTATGCACCTGCATGGCGCCGCCCCAGCCTGGCCTTGCCAGTCGCTTCGCAACCCTTCCAGATTATTGCAAGGTCTACCTTAACCTTAGCAGACGCTTTATCCGAATTCAAACGGCCACAGGGAATGACAAATCCACGCCTTTGTCCTCACAGCGGTACACCCTTCGCAAGATCCCGCCTCCCGCCCAATTGTGTTTTGCCGGTACCGTCACGACTCCGTGCCGGGGCGTGCTATATTCGAAATTTGACTGCCGAAACCTTCAAAATCGTATCCCGGAATGGCCGTGCCTGGCTGGAATGCAAGGGGCTCGGGGAGATCCCGTGGCTGGTCCACGCGTTCGGCACCAGGAAGGGCGCAGCACTGGGGCCCAAGCCAGCCGGTCAGGATTCTGCATCAGTTGCCACACATGCCGCGGCCACTCAGAAACTGCGGCCGTTTTTCCAGGCGCTTGGAGCCGGCCAATTTACAGTGGCCACGCTGCGCCAGACTCACTCCGCCATTGTCTATTGCGCTTTGCCGGGCGCAGGCGGCACGCCGGTGGAATACCAATTGGCTGGAAATCCCAATCCTGACTCCAGCCATCCCCCGCGCACACGGTTGGGCGATGGGCTCATCACCGATCGTGCAAGTTTGCTGCTGGGGATTCGCGTGGCGGATTGCGTGCCCGTTTTTCTGGTTGACCGCGAAAAGCGCGCGATCGCTGCCGTGCACGCCGGCTGGCGCGGAGCGCTCAGTCGCATTGTTGAAAAGGCTGCCGGCGAAATGTGGCGGATGTTTAATTCGCGGCCCGAGAACCTGCTGGCGGCCGTCGGACCTTCCATCCGCAAGTGTTGCTACGAAGTCGGCCAGGAAGTTGTGGATGCTTTCAGCGGGGCCTTCCCGTCGGGCGAACAATTCTTCCACAAAGTTGCAGCAACGCCCGAAGAGATGAGGATGGCTTTGCGCTACCAGACGCTTTTCACGCTGCAGGCGCCTCCGGGGCATCAGGCAGAAGATTCGCTCGAGAAAGTCCACCTCGATCTGGCGGCGGCCGTGCGCTATCAACTGGAAAACGCCGGTGTTCCGGCCCATCAGATTTATGTGGCGGATTACTGCACGGCCTGCCGCACAGATCTTTTTTATTCCTATCGCAAGGAAGGTGCGCTAGCCGGACGTATGATGGCTGTGATTGGAATGCGACCGCCAGATTAGGAGGGCGGCGCTTCATCTCCGCCATAAGCGGACCCGGTTACAGCGAGGCCTCAACTGGCGTCTCCGTCCTGCTCATGGAGCCCAACCGCAACTGGCCGCAAGCTGCCATCACGTCCTGCCCGCGCGATATTCGGATATAAGCCGGGACCTCGTGTTTTCTGAGAATGTCCTGAAAGGCCAGCACGCGCCCAAGCGGTGAAGGCTTGTAGGGCAACTCCGACCCGCTATTGAAAGGGATCAGGTTCAGTTTGCACTTGATGCCTTTCACCAGCGCCGCCACGCGCCGCGCATCGTCGTCAGAATCGTTGATGCCGTCCAGCAGCACGTATTCAAATGTTACGTACTCGCGCGGGCCCAGCGGAAATTCACGGCAAGCCTGCATCAATTCACTCAGCGGATACTTGCGGTTCAGTGGCATCAGGGCGGTGCGCTGCTCGTCGCTCGAAGCGTTCAGCGAAATGGCCAGTTTGGGGCGCGCCGGCATTTCGGCGAACTTGCGGATCTGAGGAATGATGCCCGCGGTGGAAACCGTCATGCGCCGAAGCGCCAGCGCCAGCCCGTTTGAGTCTGAAAGGATTTCGACGGCTTTCATCACCGCGTCCAGGTTCAGCAGCGGCTCGCCCATACCCATGAAAACCAGGTTCACCGGAGTTTCTTTGGGGACCTGTTGCGCATCCAGCACGGCCGCCACCTGGCCCACAATTTCTCCCGCCGTCAGGTTGCGCTTCACGCCCAGCAGCGCCGTAAAGCAGAACCGGCAGCCCACGGCGCAGCCCACCTGGCTTGAGAGGCACAGCGTTACGCGGTTCTCAATCGGCATGTAAACGGTCTCAATGTTCTCGCCGTCGCCGAGGGCAAACAGATAGCGCACGGCGCCATCCTGCGACGCCACTCGCGTCCTGATCTCGGGCCATTCCACGCGAAAGCGCGCTGCAAGCTCCTGCCGGAAATTTGCGGGGATATCGGTGAAGGCGTCCAGATCACGCACCCGCCGCGCGTAGAGATTGCGGAACAGTTGCTTGCCGCGGAATTTCGGCTGGCCGCAGCTCACCGCCAGTTCTTCGAGTTCGATCTTTCCGAGCCCGAAAAGGTTTTCTTCCGGTGCTGCAATCTGCTGCTTCATCAGTTCTCGTAGCGGCGGCCTATGACCGCCGGCCTTGGGATTCTTCCCGTCTTTTCTCCGTGCTCTCTGTGTTGAAGCTCTTATGCTCGTCAAAAGTCGTTACCACTTCTGGGGGCAACGGGGCCACAAACCGTACCCCATGCCACAAAAACTTCTTGTTTTGCCGTAAACATTGACGCCCAATTCAGTATATCCTACATTTTAGAGGCTTCTCCTTTACTAGAGAAAGGGCAACCATGAGTCCGCGACGGGTCGATCTTGAGCTTACAGCACGGCGCCGCGAAGCTCTTATCAAGGCGGGTTACGCCGAAATTCTGGAAAAGGGCCTGCACGCCACCACCATCGATT
>JAJXZM010000236.1 GCA_021780055.1 Acidobacteriota bacterium | reverse complement strand
GCTGGCTTCATGGGTTGTGATTTGAATAGTCTTTCCCTTGGCAACTTCCTGCGTGGTTCCGGCCCTTTCCACTTGAAACGCTCCGTCCTTCGCATTCACCATCAGGATTCCATCGGCCATGGCAATCTCACCCATTGTCCTGTAGCCACTCACCGGAGCCACGGTCACGTCACCGGCCCTTACACGGAAGAGTCTGCTGGTTTGGGGGTGATACAACGACAGATTCCCCTGCGCCAGAGACACGGTCACTTGATCGGCCTCCTGCAGGAAAGAAGCTTCTGTTTCGCGCCCCAGGATCATGCGATTGCCCTGATCCAGAGTCACCATCGCCAGGCCGTCCTTGACTTGCAGGTTATCGCCACTCAAGAGCGTCGTATGCGGCAACGGCACCTGGCCGTCAACAGTCGCATTCTTACTTCCCATCAAGGCTCCTACGGCCATCGAGCCTCCCAAGGGGACAGAGCTTCCCACCGCCATGGTTACGGTTAAGCTCATGGAAACAAAAAGCATCAGTGCTGTGTCAAGACGCTTTCTTTTCATTTTGCACCGCCTCCAGTACGACTTGGTTATATCGAGCGATGGGCACAAAAGTCAATCCGATTTCACAATTTGATACATTACCGTGCGAAATGAGCTGCTTCTGATGCCGGGCTGCTCCGCTGGCGCATAAGAATGCCAGTCGACCGGCATGCGTTCAATACGTAAGTCTTACGATATCTGCTGCGCCGAGAGGAAGCGAAAACGTCACGAGATCGCCCTCACGATGGAATTTGATAGCTCCATGCGTCACGCTTGCAATCTTTCCTATTCGGAAAGGCTCGCGCACCTTCACCCGCACAGAAGGCAGATTGTCGCCAGTCCAATTGAGAAATGTGATTGCGGCTCCGGCCTGTGACGTCAGCATGGGCGTTTCGACGTAAGAAGTATCCACTTGTACTGCAGGGGTAACTCCGGCTTCCCGCACAGGGGCCAGCACAAGCTTGCGGAGAGCGTCGGCTTCCTCGCTCTTACGCAAATCCAGGTAGGAATCCAGGGTAACTCGCCCGAACGAAATCCCGGAGAAAAACGAATAACAGAAAACGTTCCCTTTCCCTACCTGCTCCTGCATAACGGCAGGATTGCGATCGCTAAAAAAGGTGACGGGCTTGCCTTTGGACGCGGGTTTCGATCGGGCACCGAAAACAGATGCATTTCCAATCATGCCTGTCCTATTCAGCACGAACACAGTGGGGATGTAGCCTCGCTCATGTAGCGGAGTTCCTGCGAGCAAAGTCAGAATGTTCGCTGACTCGTCATATCGATCTCCCTGCGCCGCTCCCGGGGCCATTGCCAGCATTCCGCCGTTCCTTACCCATTGTTCGATCGCTTTTTGTCCCTCGCTCGGGATATCCGGCTCAGATATATAGAGGACCTTGTATTTGTTCAGCGTTCCGTCGGTTAGTTCGTCCTCGCTGACGAAATCGGTTGGAATATCGCTCATCTGCAAAGCAAGATATTCATCAAATTCCTCGATCATGTAATCCAGGTTCTGGCTGTTGAGGTTATTGCTGGCGGCGCCGAGGACCCTGGATCCCGGAGGAATATGGAGACCGTCCCAGACTTCGGAACTCCGAGGTTGGAGAATGGCCACCTGAGCCTGTGGTTCACGGCCCGACCACAGCACATCTTCCGCCTTCGCTATCATCCGGTCGGCTTGGGCAAACTGGGCGGGCACACCGGGAACCTCCGAGTAGCAGTTGCCAGGGAAATTGTATTCCGGACCAAAGTTGTAATAAAACACGGCCTTGGCGCCACTGCCTATAAGCGTCAATACCTTCTGGAGGAAACCGTCCACGGGCTCGCCACCGGTTCGCCCGATGACATATCCGCCGAACCCTAGGCCATTCTGATAGGCAATCGAGCGAAGTTTCGAAGCGTAGAAGGACCATTGCCAGGCACGGTTGTTACCAAACCAATCCTCGGTCCAAAGGAGATCGGTTGCTTTCATCCGTCCTGACTCAAACCAGTCTGGTGCGGCCATCGCTGCGTCCGGGCTGTGGGGATTTGGATTATTAGCTGCGAATCCCTCGAAATAGAATTGCCCCCCGAAATTGTTCCAGTTGCTGAATGTTTTCAATTCCGGAGTGAAGGCCTGATGTAGCTGCTCTGTTCCCACCCGCATGTGATCAGCCGCGAGCCAGGGGAAGAATCGGCAGGTCCAGTAAAAAAGCCGTCGCGTGGTAAGAGGCGCGCTTGCCGAAAGTTCACCGTGCCCGATCGGATGGATCTGGCTCCAACTGTTGGCGCCCAGCATGCCTGGGGTGAGATGTTGATCTGCCAGATAATGGTGGAATGTTTCCAGCAAGCCCGGATTATTGTCCATGGCTTGGAGTGCCGAGGGATAATACCAGCCCGGTTCGTCTGCCAGGGCGAACAGGGAAAAATCGCTCCGCGGATACCCAGCCTTGCGATCCGCGGATGCGAAGCCGGAACTCCACTTTTCCACCTGCGAGGTATCGCTTCCGAGGCCCAAGGGTCCGCCGACAATCCCTGCCCCGAGGGCAATCCGTCGCAAGCCAGCGTTCAACAGCATGGCGCGCAGTGGCTCCAAAGGAGGCACAACCATTGCCGTAACACCTGTCTCTGCTAAATGGGAAATACCCTCCTGCCAATCAAGCCGGTCGTCGTCACCACCTATAAACCGATCCACAATGAGGAAATGTTTGGGCCGTTCTGAAACGGGCACCGCAGCGGCGTCAATCTCATGCCAATACTTCTGGTTGTAGCCCGCCATCGTGGCGACCCGCGGCGCATCGGTGGCCGCGTCGCGCCACACCATAATACCGAGGTTTGGGCCAAATAAATCACCTTTAAGGTCAACCGTTCCGGCCGCCCCGGAGAAGTGTACTTGAACTCTGACTGCTGTCGGATCAGCCACAGGAGAAACAATGAGCGACAGCGCAACGGGGAATTCATGACGGGCCCGATTTGAATAGGCGTTGAGCGCTGACTCCGCTTCAGTTGAGTTGAAGTCAAGCCATGGACTCCAGACATCGCCGGGCGCTTTGACCGTCTGCTTTCCTGTACTCAATCTGAAGCTAAAGGTCCGCTCTGATTGCACTGAAGGCGCATTTCCGCCGGATTGAATGACTTTGGCGCGGATACTGAACCGAGGGATTTGGCCCGGCCGGAGGGGCAACACGCGTTGTAGAAACACAACCACCGTGTAACTGGCAACCAGAAATGGTATGGCCAGGACGATGATGATTAACTTTCGTGCCATATCATCGGATCAGACCCGCCGGACTGCCATCCCCAGCGCTCTTGCTTTTTCTTCGGGAATCTTGGCGCTTGAAATTAGGACTTCGCTGACGGCATGCTTACCTGCCACTTGCACCAGGTCACACGGCCTGTAAATCGAAATTCCGTGGAGCCGCCTCCCAATCTTGCTTCCGTCATCATCCAGAAAGCCTACCGGAAAGTATTCATTCCCGCCGAGCATTCCCCTCACCAGCAGATCGCCGCGGGTTCCGGCGCCGTAGATCAGCACAGGTGTGGCCGATTCATGCTTCCCGGCATGGCTTCGCAGCCACGTCGCGAACAATCGCAATGCAACGCGGCTGCCAGCAACCAGCATCAGCAGTAGGATTGTGTTCAGGATCAACACAGCCACCGAAAGGCGCGGGCTGGGCTGGGTAAGCAATACCGCAGCGGCCGCACCCGTTCCTGCCAAAGCCACACAACGAACAATGACAAGCACATCCTCAATTCCAACGTAACGCCAGATTCCGCGATAAAGGCCGCCCATCAGGAAGAGCGCGACTTCAACTCCCAATACCAAGGGAGCAAAACGTTCGAAAAAGTTCATTTGGACGGTCGGGATAGTTCCTCCGAAACGAAGCAGGAAGGCGCCGTAGTACGCCAATGTCATCAGGACCAGGTCAAACA
>JAJXZM010000115.1 GCA_021780055.1 Acidobacteriota bacterium | reverse complement strand
CTTCAAGCTGCTTCACTTCGCTCAGGCTGAGATTCTGCGTTTTGCCGAATGCCTTAATGTCGATCAGGTCGGCAGGAACGCCCTGGCTTACAAGGTAGTTCTTCACGATATTTGCACGCCATTCGGAAAGCGACTGGTTGTATTTCTTTGTGCCACGCCGGTCAGCGTGAGCTTCAAGCACCAGCCGGGAATCAGGCGCGATCTTGTGGTGGTCGATGAAGGTCTGTGCCAGCTTGTCCAGAACTTCCTTCTGGCTGCGCAGCAGGCCGTCATCCTGGTGGTGACGGTTGGGCCAGTTGGTCGGGAAGAAGACGCTGGTCAGTTCAACCTTCACATGAGCGCGCTCGATCAGGCCGACGATGTGCAAGGTGGCGGTTTCAGTTTGAGATCCACCGCACTCATTCGTAGCGTGCAGAGTGTAAGTGTCAGTTTCATCCACCGGCCCGTACTCGGTCTGCTTGGGCGTCGGCGTAATGGTCTTGCTACCGCTGGCATCCACGGTGCCCAGAGGATCGATTGAAACCGCCTGGGCATTGGTGGTGGACCAGGAAAGCGTCGATGATCCCTGCTCAACGACCTGATCGCCCACCTTGTGATAACGGACTTCAGGCGAGCTGAAAGAAATCGAGGCCTGGATCGATGCATCGACGTTGACGGTCTCGCTCTTCTTCACAATGCCACCCGGACCGGCGGCAGTGAAGTCATAGGTTGTTGTCTGCTTGGGCGTGACGGTCTGGTTACCGCTGGCGTCGACTTTGCCGATTCCGCTGATCTCATTTTCGACGGCGTCAGTGGAAGTCCAATGTAGCTGGCTGGATTGACCGCACTTGACAGTAGTGGGATCTACGTTAAAGGCGCCTGTTGTCGGAGCGATGGCAACTGTCGTGCTCGACGTGCCCGCCTTGAAGCGCGGCAGAGGCGAAGTCAGTTTAGCAAGCCCCTTTTCCGGCTTTGTCTTCATCGCACCGTTCTGGTTCACCTTGATGACGACTTTCTCGTTGGCCTGGACGGTCACAGGTCCGGACCAGATGTCTTTGCCAAACCATGTCACCGTAACCTGATAGGTTCCAGGATGGACCAACAGGTTCTGCTGCCAGATAAAGCTGTTATCGAACTCGTCGACGTGCCCGACGAAAAAGTCGGGGCTCTTGCCGGTCAGCAATACTGCAGCATGTGGAGGTCCCTTGATCTGAATTCTTCCCCAGGGGCCGGATACCGGGCCACCCTCAGGTTTCAGGTCAAACTCAAGTTTGGTAACTTTACCAGCCTCGAAATTCGCTTTTTGCGATTGCGGGGCGTAGCCGTAATTGCGGACTGTCACTGTGTGCTCACCGGGATCAACCCAGATTGTGCAGAAGTGGTCGGTAAGGCAATTGCCTTCCTTGATGGCAGCGCCATCAAGAAAAACGTACGCCTGCCTCGGGGTTACTCTTATTCTCAACTTTGCTTGCTTGTCTTTGGGGAACGCAGGGGCGACAGCAGCGAGCAATACAGCAGTTAGAATCCCAGTCGCCAGTAAGAATTTGCGTCGCGGGTTCATCGGGTCAACCTCCGTCCAACATAAAGTATCCTCGGCAATCCGCGTCATTTGCACGAAGGATCAAGTCTAAATCAAAGATACCCAACTTCCTACCTTTTAACCATATGTCAAACAGAAAGATATGTCAAACAAAAGAAATGGGTAAATAAAAAATAGTACATGGCTAGTTAGGAATTGAGTAATACCCTAAAAGCAAATTAGTATAGCCTGAATTTCCCGATTTTCGTGTTCCCGGATGTCTACCGCTCTGGCCTTGGTACCCACACCCTTTGGCTATCTGGGATGTTCCTGATACTAGACCTGATCTAAGAGCTTTTCTTTCAGGAGGCATGCGCCAGGACTCTGTCTTCAACCCCCTGGTTTCCGCCTCCACTGATCACGCAATCTGGCTCCTGCTGGAAGCCGCAAAATCATTGTGCCCGTCTCCGGCAGAGAATATCCGGCATTTCGGCTACTGCTGCGACAAAAAATGTCGTATCTGCCTGACAATTTCAGGCAAATCGCCACGCGCTGGCACACTCGGCAGAAAGCCCTCATTCGGACGGGACCTTTGCAACCTTTGGATTTCTGTCACCTGGGCGCGGCGCTAAAGGTCAGGCTTTGACAGCCCGATATGGAAACCAAGATGCCTGAAGAAGCATTGCAGTGCGGATGTTCCTGCCATTTTATAAGGCCCAATTAGGGTCAGGCAAGGCGTGCCGATGAGAACTGAATCGAATGGCTTTTCCCTCATTGAGCTTTTGATTGTTGTGGCGATCATTCTGATTATCGCCGCGATTGCCATCCCCAATTTCCTGCGTTCGCGGGTCGCGGCCAATCAGGCCTCGGCGGTTGAATCACTCCGCGCACTCAGCACGGCAGAGTTCACGTACTCATCCACCTATAACGCAGGATACACTTCAGCGCTCGGCTATCTGGGACCGCCGCCCTCTGGCTCTAGGGATGACGTCACACATGCCGACATCGTCGATAACGTTCTTTCAGGGACTGCCGCGGGAGGTTCCGGCACCATGACCTCCATTAAGAACGGCTACCAGTTTACGTACTCACCAGGCATTTCCGTAAGCGGCCAGATTCTCTCCTTTACCATCAACGCCGACCCCGTCAGCCGCGGAACCACAGGCTTGAACTCTTACTTCGTTGACCAGACGGGCGTCGTCCGGCAGAATTCCACCACGCAGGCCAGCGCGGCGGACTCGCCACTGGCTGGATGAGACACCGGCGCGAGCGCCCCCATGAAGAGCTTTCTGGTTAAGGTGTGGGCGACTCTGGAGCAAGAGGGAAAGAACTGTGGAGGAAGCCTCCCGCCCTGCCGGCTTCATCACTCAACCGTTCAGGCGCGGGAGACTCCCTTCCACCAGTTGATGGTTACTTGGGTTGCGGAACAACACGCAGATAGGGCCGCACAGTCTTCCAGCCGTTGGGATACTTCTTCTTCGCGTCCTCATCCGAAACCGAGGGCAGGATGATGACATCATCACCATGGTTCCAGTTCACCGGAGTGGCCACCTGTTTCTGGGCGGTGAGCTGAATGGAATCGAGCGCGCGAAGGACTTCGTTAAAGTTCCGGCCGGTGCTCATCGGGTAAGTGAGCATCAGCTTGATTTTCTTGTCGGGGCCGATGACAAACACGGTGCGCACAGTCTGGTTGTTGACCGCTGACCGGCCCTCGCAGGTTTCTCCTGCTTCTGCCGGCAGCATATCGTAAAGCTTGGCCACCTTGAGTTCGGGGTCGCCGATCATGGGGTAGTTGACTTTGTGGCCCTGCGTCTCTTCGATGTCGACTTCCCACTTGTTGTGGCTTTCTACCGGATCCACGCTCAGACCGATAATCTTGCAGTTGCGCTTTTCAAACTCAGGTTGCAGGCCTGCCATGTAACCAAGCTCCGTGGTACACACAGGAGTAAAGTCTTTGGGATGGGAAAAAAGCACGGCCCAGCCATCGCCGATCCATTGATGGAACTTGATGGGCCCCTTGGTGGTCTCAGCAACAAAGTCCGGGGCCGTGTCATTGATGCGTAGTGACATCGTGCACTCCTTGAATAAAGATTAGATTGTTCGCGTATGCCCGCAAGAAGAGTCTAGGTGCCGGCAATTCTTCGTGTCAAGCATATTCTCCGCCGATTGCGGACCCTTGATTCCGCGCAGAAACGGCAGGCGCATCAGCAAAAAGGTTGTTCCCGCCCGAACAAAATGCCAGTGCTTTTGCACAAAATTCTCTTTCGCCTCTCACGCATGGGTTAAGATGCCAGAACAAAGGAGGAAATTTTGGGAAGCCATAATTCAAGCAATAATGGAAAAAAGTCCAGACGTGATTTTCTTGCGAGCGGCATCGCCGGCATCGCAGGTTCAACTCTGCTGGCAGAGCAGATCGCACACGGTGCGCCGGTGGCAGGCGGCGCGATTTCAGGAACCCTGAAGCAAAACTCGCTTTTGCCCGAAGCT
>JAJXZM010000451.1 GCA_021780055.1 Acidobacteriota bacterium | reverse complement strand
GCCCCGGCGCGCAGAAGAACATCCCGGACGCATTGCGCTACGAGCCGAAGTTTTCGGTTGACCTGCTCGGCGACCTTGCGTTTCCGATAGGCAAATACGACAGCAGCCAGCCACTTAATCTTGGGCAGAACCGGTGGTATGGACGTGTTGGCGCTCCGATCGCCTGGCAACTGGCCCGTGGGTGCCCGGTCGGCGCACAACCCTGGAATTTCTGCCTGCCGTATGGCTGTTCGGAACCAACAATGACTATGTGGGCCAGACGTTAACGGCCGATCCCATGTTCCAATTGGACGGCCACTTGACCCGGGACTTTACCGAGAGCTCCTGGGGATCGTTTAAAGAGCTCATAGCGCATAGTACAAGACCAGCGATGCAGGCACCTTTGGCACCCTGCCTTGCGCTTCCCACACCGCTTCTGCCGGGCGCTTTCATGCCGCCGCGCGGGTTTCTTGAGTGAACGCGGCCCCCTTGCCCACTTCCAGTGCGTGTTCGGCATCCATCAGGCCGAAGAGCTGGATGGTCTTGGCAACCAGCCCGGTCCAGCCGGTCTGGTGACTGGCGCCCAACCCGGCACCGTTGTCACCGTGGAAGTACTCGTAAAAGAGGATGTGATCGCGCCAGTGGGGGTCGCTCTGGAACTTCTCCGTGCCGCCATAGACGGCTCGCCGGCCGCGCTCGTCACGGGTGAATATTCGGGCGAGCCTGTCGGCAATCTCTTTGCTTACCTCAAAAAGGTTCATCAGCTTGCCCGAACCGGTGGGGCATTCGATCTTGAAGTTGTCCCCGTAATAGAGATAGAAGCTCAGGAGCGCCCGGATGATCAAGATGTTCACCGGCATCCAGATCGGTCCCCGCCAATTGGAGTTCCCGCCGAACATCCCCGTGTTCGACTCGGCCGGCAGGTAGTCCACGCGGTATTCCTGGCCGTTGGAGTGGAAGATGTAGGGGTGCTGCTCGTGGAACTTGGAAAGCGAGCGGATTCCATAGGGACTCAAGAACTCATTCTCGTCGAGCATTCTGGTGAGGACCCGGCGGAGTCGCTGCGGGTTGAGGAGGGCTATTATCCCCCGCTCAGCTACACCGAAGTGTCCGGGACCCGTGGGGTGGATGGATGCCAGGAGCTCAGGCATCCGTGTGACGCGTTTCTGCAGTGCAGCCAAAGCACGTGGAACCCGTTCCCGTTGCCACTTTTCGATCACCGTGGAGGCGCACAAGGGGAGGAGCCCCACCATCGAACGGACCTTGAGCCTTGTGGCGCTGCCGTCGGGGAGACGCAGCAGGTCGTAATAGAAGCCGTCCTCCTCGTCCCACATGCCTTCCGGCCCGGGGCGGTTCATGGCGGCGGCAATAAAGTAGAAATGTTCCACAAACTTGAGGACCATGTCCTCATAAGTGGGATCGTGAACGGCCAGCTCGGCCGCAAGCTCAACCATATTCTGGCTGAAGAGGGCCATCCACGCCGTGCCGTCCGCCTGCTCCAGATGGCCGCCGGTGGGTAGCGGTGCGCTGCGGTCAAACACGCCAATGTTGTCAAGGCCGAGAAAACCACCCTCGAAAACATTCTTGCCGAAGCGGTCTTTGCGGTTGACCCACCAGGTGAAATTCAGCACGAGCTTGTTGAAGGTCGACCTGAGAAAGTTCACATCCACTTCGCCGCGCAGGGCCCGCTCGGTGCGATAGAGAAACAGGGTTGCCCAAGCGTGCACCGGCGGGTTCACATCGCTGAAATTCCACTCGTAGGCGGGCATCTGACCACTGGGATGTATGTAGTTGCCGCGGAGCATCAACTGCATCTGCTGCTTGGCAAAATCGGGGTCGACGATCGAGAGCGGGAGCGTGTGGAAAGCCAGGTCCCAGGCCGCGTACCAGGGGTACTCCCACTTGTCGGGCATGGAGATGATGTCTTTGTTCAGCATGTGAAACCAATCCGAGTTCCGGGCGTAGCGATATCCGGTATGAAGTGGGTTGGAGTTGTGTTCGTCCAGCCAGTTGTCACCGTCGAAAAAGAAGAACTGCTTGCTCCAGAGCATGCCGGCGAGAGCCTGGCGCATCACGTTGGCGGCGTCTTCACTCAGCGTTGGCGGCGTGACTGACTTGTAAAACTCATCGGCTTCACGGAGCCTGTCAGTGAAGATTTCTTCAAATTGCTTGCCAAAGGGCTGAGTTATCTGGCCCGCTGAACTGCTCGAGAGGCGCAGCCGAATCACTTCTGTCTGGCCGGGGCCTATATTGACCTTGTAGTGCGCTGCGGCCTTGGTACCCTGCCTGGCAGGATTCACAGCGCCCTGATGGCCCTGCACCACACAGTCATTGATGCCGTCCTTGGCATAGGGACTCTCATTCTTTAGCGGTGGGAAAAGCCGCTCGTGGTTTGTTTCGTTCTCGACGAAAAGCAGCGGCACCTCGCCTTCACAGTGAAGAGTGAATTCACCCAGCAAGGAGTGCGTGGCTACCATTGCGCCGACGCCTGCCGGCGCCGCGATCTGCCTGATGTTGGGCTTTATGGAAACCCGATTGGATTCGGCAATCCACGACGACCAATCGTTCCGGAACCAGAGTGTCGGCAAGATGTGCAGTTCGGCCGCTTCCGGCCCCCGGTTGACCGCCGCGATCTTTACCAGGATGTCTTCCGCGTCGCCTTTGGCGTACTCCACAAATACGTCAAAGTAGCGGTCGTCATTGAAAACGCCGGTGTCGAGCAGTTCGTACTCCATGTCGTTGCGATTGCGCCGGCGGTTGGTCTCTACCAGGTCGGAGTAAGGAAAGGCCGCCTGCGGATACTTGTAGAGACATTTCATGTACGAGTGGGTCGGCGTGCTGTCGAGGTAGAAGTAATATTCCTTTGCATCCTCGCCGTGGTTCCCCTCGCTGTTGGTAAGGCCGAAGAGCCTTTCCTTCAGGATCGGGTCCTTCCCGTTCCATAGGGCCAGCGCAAAGCAAAGATGCTGCTTGTCATCGGAAATGCCGGCGATACCATCTTCTCCCCAGCGGTAAGCGCGCGAGCGGGCCTGATCGTGAGTGAAGAAATTCCAGGCGTCGCCGCCTTCGCTGTAGTCCTCGCGCACGGTTCCCCACTGCCGTTCACTGAGGTAAGGTCCCCACTTTTTCCAATTACGCATCCCTTGGCGATCTTCCTGTAATCGGCCGTCTTCTCTTGTCATGGCAGACTCCTAAGTGCTTTATTTACAAAACCCTCCACCCTTCAGACTATCCCGTTTCCGTAACCCATCAACTGGCAAAACTGACAGGTTGCAGGCTCCTCGTGCCGAACGCAGAAGTGTTCGCGCTCTCACTGAGGGGAAGCCAGATAGCAGAAGGCTGCAGGCTGAGAGATGAGGACAAAAAGCCAACAGACGCAGAAGCCAGATTCTTGGTTGATTGAGCTTCACTCTTCGGGGTAAAAAGTTGCCCCTTTATTCCATTAGTGGAGATATGCCTTTGAGATCGTCCATTTTGAAGACTGCCGCCATCATGTTCTTTGCCTCCGCGTTGTTGCCCGCCGCCGTTTATGAGCAGGCAAAAGCAGAGAAGCCCGCTGCCCAGCACGAAGCGGCGAAGACAGAAGCATTCAAACCACAGCAGGCGGAGACCCACGGCGCCATAACCATTGGGGGTCGCGTTATCAATAAAAGCCCGCCCCACCTCCGCCACCGACACTCCCCGTTCCAGTCGCTCGATTGCTGCCAGCTTGAACTCCTTCGTGGACTGCCGTCGAGACAAACCCATGACTCATCTCACCTCGATGGCATTTTCATGCCATTCGCTGAATCTTCAGTCTTAACCGTTTGTCTCAAATTCGGGGACAAGTCCAGCTTGATGTGACGGGTGCAAACGCAGGCGTCCAGATGGAGCTCATGCGACACGCCAAAATCACGACCACAATGGATACCTATGGATGCGCGATGCCGAAAGATAAGGTTGAAGCAAGCAAAAAGATTGGACGAATGTTGCTAGAGGGGATTCAGTCTGAATGTGAGATTCGTCCGCAGACAGAAAAG
>JAJXZM010000158.1 GCA_021780055.1 Acidobacteriota bacterium | reverse complement strand
CGACGGCTATGGAAGGGGGTGTCGGGCTTGGGCGGCGTGAGGCAGACGGAATCAGATACACCTTGATCAGGACCACCGACAGCAGGAGAGCTGCGATAATCGTGGCTGCATTTGCGGCTGTTTCAAGCTTGCCACGGATATTCATCTGAACCTCCGCGCAGCGACGGGCAGGATGAGCGCTGCTTGAAAGCAAACTAATCCGTTACGCGAACCGAGTCAATCTGGTTCCGTTTCCTTAATGTGCTATTTGTTGCCTTGATGTGCTACGGCGGTATTCAGAGGGCGTTATTCCGAACCGGCGCTTGAACTCGCGAGTGAGGTTCGACGTAGCAGCATAGCCGCATTGCGCGGAGATTTCCTTAATGCGCATGCAGGGGTTTGCCAGGAGTTGCCGGGCCGTTGAGAGCCGGACCCATCGGAGGTAATCACGGAACGTTGTCCCTGTCTGAGTCTTGAACAGGTGCTCGAAGCGTGACCGGCTGAGGCCAACGCGCGACGCGATAGCCGGGGCGTTCACCCCCGCGCGCAGGCTGGTTCCAATCAGTCCGAGCGCGGCCCTTATCCTCGTGTCCGTAACTCCCTTAAAGTCGACGCCGGCCCCGGCTCTGCCCATGCTGCCATCAGCGAAGTCACTTCGGTGCGGATCAGCGGAAGAAATCCCTTGGCTCGGCATGGCCAACCCTTAGTGGCAGGAACTATCGGGTAAATCTAATAGAAAGTCTAATATTCTATAGAACAATGCCTTGTCAAGAACAATATTGGGTGTCTCGACTTCCGAAATGCGATGCCAGAAGCCACATCTTACGTGGGCCCCCGACCATTTCGCACCGGGGCGTACCAGCGGGCGAGGCGTTCGGCAGGGACGCCCAGCGAATAGAGTGTTTGAATCCAGACCCAGCTGAACAACGTGGGAAACAAGCCCTGGACACGCCAGCGCCTGTCGGAAACCAGCATTGGCGGATTCAGGCAGACCGTGCGCCCAACGCGTTCCAGGCGGCGCACGAATTCATAGTCGTCCATGATGGGAATCGGCTTGAAACCCCCGAGGCGTTCAAAAACGTCGCGGCGCACGAACACTCCCGAGTCCCCGTAGTAGATTCCGAAAGGCCGCCGCACCCTGTAGCACCAGGTAAAGAACCTTTCTATGGGTGTCCCGCCCTCAAACACGATCTGAAAGTTTCCGCCAATCACGGAAGGATTGTGCAGGCTGTCTTCGACCGACTCAACGGTTTCGCGCGGGACAAGAATGTCTGCGTGAAGGAAAAGAAAAACATCGCCTGTGGCTTGCTCAGTAGCGCGGTTGCACTGGATGGCACGGTTGCGAATGCTCTCAACAAGCTGCAATGGTCGAGGAAAGTTGGCCGCAGCCTGGCGAACAACTTCCTGGGTGCGATCAGTGCTGCTGCCGTCGGCAACCAGCACCTCAAAATCACCGCGCACGTGCTTCAGCGGCTCCAGCACAGAAAGAATGGAAGTCGCTTCATTGTATGCCGGGATAATGATGCTGACCATATCCTGAAAGGATGCGCAGGAAGGTGGAATGGTTCAGGGCTGAGGCCGGTCAGCTTTCGCTGACGAAAGTTCCAAGCGCACGCAGTCTCTCGCTGCGCCGGCGCTGGCGTTCGTCGCAGGAAAGTGCTTCCAGTTCGGCCAGGCTACGCTCCAGCGCCGCCCGAATCGCGGCTGCCGCAGCCTGCGGATCAGCGTGGGCGCCTTCGGGAGGTTCGGGCACGATCTCATCAACGATTTTGAAGCCGAGGAGGTCTTCTGCCGTCAGCTTCAGGATGCGCGCGGCGTCCTCTTTGTGCTCCCAGTCGCGCCAAAGGATAGAGGAACAGCTCTCCGGAGCAATTACCGAGTAGACGGCATTTTCAAGCATCAGAACGTGGTCTCCTACGGCGATGGCCAGCGCGCCGCCGCTGCCGCCTTCCCCGTGAATAATCGGCACAATCGGAACGGGCAGCTTGGGGATTTCCTTCAGGTTGAAGGCGATGGCTTCGGCCTGGCCGCGCTCTTCGGCCCCGATGCCGGGATAAGCTCCCGGCGTGTCAACAAAGGTGATAATAGGCAGGTTGAATTTGGCGCCAAGCTGCATCAGCCGGAAGGCCTTCCGATAACCCTCGGGATTGGTCATGCCGAAGTTGCGGTGCAGTTTCTGCTTGGTATCGCGGCCCTTCTGGTGTCCTACAACCATCACGGGGCGGTCGTTGAATCGGGCAAAGCCTCCCACCATGGCGCCATCGTCGCCGAAGCGGCGATCGCCGTGAAGTTCGGTGAATTCCGTAAAGAGCATCTGGATGTAGTCAAGGGTGTAGGGGCGCTGCGGGTGGCGCGCGAGCAAGACACGAGTCCATGCGTCCTTGTTCCCTGCTCCGGGGCTGCCCTGGAGTAAATCGACCTGCTCCTGCAGTCGGGCGATTTCTTCGCGTGCAACGGAACCCTCCTGGAGCTTGAGTTCTGCGATCTGCTTTTCCAGTTCCTGCACAATGGTTTTCTGTTCACTCGGCTTCGTCATAGGTTTAATTCTTTGCGCGCTCTTCTGTTCAGCGCTGTGACACCACTCAAATTCTGTTTGGCGATCCGTTCTGTTTTTCGACTGAAACGGCCTGTTCACCCAGCAGTCCACGCAGGCCGGCCAGCAGTTCGTCTGTTGCGTCCACAACCTTTGGGTCCTGCGGCTTCATCAGTACGCGGAAGTCGCCGGGTTTTTCGATTTCAAAGAGCACAGGATTATGACCCGGGTGGGAGCGCAACAGACCGTCGAGCTCTCCCAGCAGGTGGTCGGAGACGTCAGCAGGGTTGATCCTGATGTGCAAAGCCGGTTTCTTGCCGTTTACGGCCGCATCGAGCGGCTTCGCCTCATTCACCACCACCTTGGCGCGCGAATTCTCATCGTGTCGCACCCTGCCCTTGATCAGCAACGCTGTGTCCTGTTTCAAAACTCCCTTAAGCTGTTCGAGCGCCTGGGGAAAGATCAGCAGATCGACCGTGCCCCGCAGGTCTTCCAGAACTCCTGCGCCCCACAGCGCACCCTTCTTGCTGGGGCGAACGCGCAGGTTGGTGAGGATGCCGCCGAGCGTAATCGGCAAGTCATTTTCCATTTCATCGATCATGGAACTGTTGGCCTGCGTAAACTCCCGCAGTTGGACCATGTATTTTTCAAGCGGGTGTCCGGTGACGTAAAAGCCCAGAAGCTCCTTTTCGCCCAGCAGGCGTTCTGCTTCTGAGAGCTCCGGGACGTCCGGGAGATCGGCCGGCGCGGCGGTGGCGGAGTCATCTCCACCGCCAAAAAGCCCGTGCTGGCCGCTCTCGGCGTGTCGCTGCTGACGCTGGCCCCACTCCATGGCTCGATCGAGCACGGCAAGTAGTTGGGATCTCTGTGCGCCCATTGAATCAGCCGCACCGGCCTTAATCAGACTTTCAATCACCCGCTTATTGAGGAGGCGCAGGTCCACGTGCTCGCAAAACTGGAACAGGTTGTCAAAACGCCCGAGCTTGTTGCGGGCGTCCACAACTGAAACGATGGCGGCATCTCCGACGTTTTTGATGGCCGTCAGGCCAAAGCGAATCTGTCCGTTGCTGGGAGTAAACGTCCGATCGCTGGAGTTAAGGTCCGGCGGAAGAATATCGATGCCCATGTCGCGGCATTCGTTCAGGTAATGCGTCAGTTTGTCCGGGTTGCCGATTTCGGAAGTCAGCAGCGCGGCCATGAATTCCACGGAGTAATGAGTTTTCAGATATGCCGTGTGATACGCCACCAGGGCATAGGCGGCGGAGTGCGATTTGTTGAATCCGTAGCCGGCAAATTGCGCCATCAGGTCAAACAGCTTCTCTGCCTTGCCAGCCGGAACGCCTTTCTCTTTCGCACCGGCCAGGAACTTCTCCTGCATGGCAACCATGACTTCGTGTTTTTTCTTTCCCATGGCGCGGCGGAGCACGTCGGCTTCGCCCAGGCTGAATCCAGCTACGGCCGCAGCAATCTGCATCACCTGCTCCTGATA
>JAJXZM010000528.1 GCA_021780055.1 Acidobacteriota bacterium | reverse complement strand
GAAGGGCCGTTGAACGCCTGAAGGCTTACCGGCCTCCGCGCGAGGGACGCGGCGGAAAGTTGCGGCTCGATTTTAACGAAAACACGGTGGGCTGCGCTCCGCAGGTCATTCGCGCCCTGCGCAACAAACTCGACGGCGACTGGCTTTCGCGCTATCCCGAATACGAAGATGCCCGCGAAGAGCTTGCCCGCTACTTTGGCGTGACCGCGGACGAACTGCTGCTGGCCAACGGCACCGACGACGCCATCAAGATGGTTTGCGACACTTTTGTAGGCCCGGGCGATGAGATGATTGTTCCCGCGCCAACCTTCCCTGTTTACGAGTTCTTCCACACCGTTGCCGGAGGGCGCACGACGCGTGTCCGGTATGACGAAAAATTCCGCCTGACGGCGCGCATGTTGCTCTCGGCCGTCAACAAGCGCACGCGGTGGATGGCCATTGCCAATCCCAACAACCCTACTGGGACCGTGGTTTCGCAGCGCGACCTGCGCACGATCCTGCGCGAGGCTCCCGACGTACTGGTTCTTGTGGACGAAGCTTATGTGGATTTCTCCGGCCAGACGGTTCTGCCCTGGATCAGGAAATATCCCAATCTTGTCGTTACGCGAACTTTTTCCAAGGCCTTTGGCCTTGCCGCGCTGCGCCTCGGTTGCATCCTGACCAACGCCCAGATCGCCGATCCCATGCGCCGCGCGCAGAACCCGTTTGCCGTAAATTCGCTCGCGCTGGCCTGCGCGCTTGAGGCCATCAAGCACGACAAATTCGTCAGCCGCTACGCGCAGCAGGTTTGTAACAACCGCGATAAACTCTGCCGCTTTCTCGACAAGACCGGCATTCCCTACGTCCCGAGTTTGTCGAACTTCGTACTGGCCCGCGTCGGTCCCAGGGCTTCAGAAATTGCGCTCAAGCTGCGCGATCAGGACATCCTGATTCGAGACTGGAGCTACGATCCGCGCCTGCAGGGCTACCTGCGCTTCACCGTTGGCTCAACCGAGCAGACGCGACGGCTGATGCGCGGGCTCGCGGAGTTTCGGCCGATGATGGAGACTCAAACGGCCGGTCGGACTCGGCGAACTGGAAAATCGAATTCTTCAAAAAGGCGGTCTTCATGAAGGCGCGCACGGCTTCGCTCCACCGCAAAACCACGGAAACCGACATTCGCATCCGGCTCAATCTTGACGGGCAGGGGAAGTACGCCGTTTCAACGGGCATCCGGTTCCTCGACCATATGCTGGAGCTTTTTGCGCGCCATGGTGGATTCGATCTCGACCTGCAGGCGCGCGGCGACCTCGACGTGGACCAGCACCACACGGTTGAGGACGTGGGCATCGCGCTGGGCGAGGCGCTGCACAAGGCGCTCGGCACCAAGAAAGGAATCAACCGCGCCGGCTACTTTGTGATGCCCATGGATGAAACGCTGGCACTCGCTTCGGTTGACTTGAGTGGCCGGCCGTACCTCGTGCTGAACGCGCCGATCCGCGCGCGCCTCGTGGGCGATCTTCAGTCCGAGTTGCTGGAAGATTTTTTCCAGGGTTTTGCGACAAGCGCCAAGGCCAACGTGCATCTCAAGGTTTTTTACGGCCGCTCCAGCCATCATGGCATTGAGGCGCTCTTCAAGGCGCTGGCGCGGGCGCTGAGATACGCGTGCTCGCGCGACGCGCGGCTCAAGGACCAGCTTCCGTCAACCAAAGGACTCCTATGATCGGTGTGATCAATTACGGCGCCGGAAATGTGGGCTCAGTGCTGCGGGCCGTTCAATATCTCGGACATCAGGCAGAAGCCGTCGAAGATCCAAACCAGTTGCAGTCCGCAGCCCGACTCATTTTGCCGGGGCAGGGACATTTCGGCGCCATGATGGAAGCACTGGAATCGAAGGGCATGGTTGCTCCGCTGCGCGAACAGATGGCGGGCGGCAAGCCCTTTCTGGGAATCTGCCTGGGCCTGCAGGCGCTTTACGAGTCGAGCGAAGAGGCGCCGGACCACGCAGGCTTTGGGTTGCTGCAGGGACACGTTAAAAGGTTTGATGGAGTCTTCAAGATTCCGCACCTCGGCTGGAGCCAGTTGGAGATTCGCCGCCAGGACGGACTGTTTGAGGGAGTTCCCGACGGCAGCTTCGCCTATTTCTGCCATTCGTATTACGGTCCGGTGACGGAAGAGACCACCGTTGTCACCGAATACGGACAGACCTTTGCGGCCGCCGTTCGAACGGGCTCGGTCTATGCCGTGCAGTTCCATCCGGAAAAGTCCGGCGATGTCGGATTGAAGGTGCTGGAGAATTTTCTGAAATCCTGAGGGCAAGAAAAATGGAGCGTGTTGGTCCGCATCGCCGCGACCACAACGCCGATTGAAAGAACCTTATGTTCGCTAAACGCATTATTCCGTGCCTTGATTGCAAAGACGGCCGCGTCGTCAAGGGAGTGCAGTTCGTCAACCTGCGCGATGCCGGTGACCCCGGCGAACTCGCCGCGATGTACAACAGCGAGGGCGCCGATGAGCTGGTGATGCTCGATATCTCCGCCTCGCGCGAAGGCCGTGCCACCCTGATGGACACCGTCAATCGCGTTGCGCGGCGGCTTTTTATTCCACTCACCGTGGGCGGCGGCGTACGAACCATTGAAGACGCTCGACGACTGCTTTCGGTGGGCGCCGACAAGGTGGCTATTAACACCGCTGCCGTGGAAAATCCTGAAATCGTGCGGCAGCTTGCAGCGCAGTTCGGCCGGCAAGCCATCGTGGTGGCGATTGACGCCCGCCGGCAGCCTCGCCGCGATCAGAAAGCCACGCGCTGGAACGTGGTGACCTACGGCGGCACAAAGGACACGGGCATCGACGCGCTTGAGTGGGCGCTCCGCGTGGACCAGTTGGGCGCGGGAGAGATTCTGCTGACTTCCATGGACGCCGACGGCACGCAGGCCGGGTTTGATTGCGAACTGACGGCGACGATCGCCCGCGCCGTGCCCATTCCCGTAATTGCGTCAGGCGGCGCCGGAAACCTGCAGCACTTTGCCGACGTCTTCATTGACGGGGCAGCGGACGCGGCGCTGGCCGCGTCGATTTTCCATTTCGGCACGCACACGATCCGCAGCCTCAAAGAATATCTTCGATCCAAAGGAGTCTCAGTCCGCCTGTGATTATTCCATGCATCGATCTGATGGGCCGCAAAGTGGTCCAGCTTGTTCAGGGCAAGAGCAAAGCGATTGAGCTGCCCGACCCTTTTGCCGTGCTTGAAAAGTTTAAGGACTATCCGCAGATTCAGGTGATTGACCTCGACGGTGCTATGGGCCGCGCGTCGCAGGCCGACATCGTGCGCGAGCTGTGCCGGCGCAAGCCTTGCCGCGTTGGCGGCGGCGTTCGCACCCTCGAACGCGCGCTGCAGGTTGAACAGGACGGCGCCTACAAGATCATCGTAGGAAGTTCGGCATTCACATCTGACGGCATCAACACGGACTTTCTCCGCGCTCTCTCCGGGTGTATTCCGCGCGAAAAGTTGATGATCGGCGTCGACTGCTTTGGCAATCGGGTTGCCATCCACGGATGGAAAGAGACACTCCCCATCACGCCCACCGAGATCCTTCCTCAACTTGAACCCTACTGTTCGGAATTCCTGTGCACCTATATCGACGGCGAGGGAAAGCTGCAGGGCACCGACCTCGGGTATTTCCGCTCGCTGCGTGCCGTCACCGCGCTGCCCATCACCGCTGCCGGTGGCATCACGACTGACGACGAAATTCGCGCGCTTGAAGAAATGGGCATGAACGCGGCACTCGGAATGTCAATTTATCGGAAGACGTTCCCGGAATTGTTTGCGGCTGGCGGGAAAAGCTAGGGGCCACTTCGCGTCCGCGGGTTAGAATAAGGGCCGGGTTCCTGATCGGGGCATCGAGCCGCCTGTCAACGGGGCGGCGCAAAACCAGACGAAATTTGAGGTGCTATGCGCTGGGCCAGATCGTGGATCTTATGCGCGGCTTTTTACTATCCGGCCCTGTGGCTTGCCGTGAGCTGTGTCTGGGCGCTGCCGGGTCTGCTCCGCGCCGCATTCTTCGGCGACCACATTGTTGACCTTCGCATTTCAGCCTTTGGCCTGATGGTCTGGAGCGCACCCTCCGATCCCTCCCTACACACAAACGCCGGCCGCGCGTTTTTTGCTTCGGGCCCCTCTTATTGGATTTTGATACCGCTGGCGGTTGCGATTGGGGCCGTGCTGGTTCGCGCAGGTTTCACCCGGCGCATCCTTGGCGGCCTGGCGGTTGCCGCGCTGGCGGATGTCGCCCTCGTGCTTCCTTTTGCACGCGTCCGAGTGCCGCGCCACGTGGGCGTATTCTTTGTTCTTTTTTCCATTCTCCTGTTTGCATTGCTATGCGTGGGCCTTTACTGGATGTCGGCAGCATGGTCCGCAAGTGGCTATTGGGGTCGCCTGGCGGGCTTGTGGGCGGTCGCCGCGTTTATTCCGCTGGCGCTCTGGTTTATTTTTCACGTTGCCCACTTTTTTCAGTTCGGAAACTTCCTCTGGATACTGGCTCTCACCGCGATGCTCGCAGCGGCGATCGCAAGTCTCCGCTCACCAGCGGCCTCTGCACCAGATTCAACGCCCGCAAGCAGGCGGGCAATTCTCTCCGGCGCTGCAGCCACGTTATTGTTGGTCGCAGGTGTCATTTGGGGAGGGCCAAGTGTCGTCCACGCCTTCCAGCAACGCCAGCAGCAGGCCAACCAGGCGGCGGTGGCAAAGCTCCCTCCGAACCCAGTCAATGCTCCCTATCCCAAGGTCTTTTTCCAGAAGGGTGTAAGCTTTTCCGCGGAGTTTCCAAACCCTTACGCCAGCGCGGGAGCGCGGCAGATGCTCCGCACGTTGCATGCGGACGGCGTGAACTCTGTGGCACTGGTGCCTTACGGGGGAATGAGGCTCGGCTCGCCGGAAGTGCGCGGATTCGGACAGCACAGTTGGGAGAGTGACGAAGGTCTGCGCGAACTCTCGCGCCTGGCCCACGCCATTGGGATGAAGGTCATGCTCAAGCCCGGCATCTGGATCAGCGGCGGCCACTTTGGAGGCGACATCGAATTTGCATCTCCGGCCGAGCGCGAGAAGTGGTTCGACAATTACGGCAGCTTTATCGAACGCTACGCATTGCTTGCCGCCGACATCCACGCGGACCTGTTCTGCGTGGGCGGTGAGTTCGTCCGCATGTCAGTTTACGATTCAGCCTGGCGCACGATCATAGCGAACGTCCGCAAAGTCTATCCCGGCCCCGTAACCTACGCCACCAACTTCGGCGACGAATTTCAGAATCTGAAGTTTTGGGATGCGCTCGATTATATCGGCCTGCAAGAGTACTATCCGCTGCCCAACGACCTTTCTACGGCCGATCTGGTCAACAAAGTTGAAGCCGTCGAGGAGCGGTTCCACAAGCCCATCATTTTTACCGAGGTGGGTTTCCCCAGCGTTGCCGGAGGAAACCAGCGTCCCTGGGCGGACGGGAGGTCCGGCGAGGCCGACCCGCAGATCCAAGCCCGTTGCTATCAGGCAATTTTCCGGGCCTTCTACAACAAGCCGTGGTTTGAAGGCATGTACTGGTGGAAGGTCGGGACAAACGGTTTTGGCGGCCCGGGCGACACTTCGCTCACTCCGTGGGGCAAGCCTGCCATGCAGGTTGTCAGAGATTGGTATCAGAACGGGGACCGGCGGAACGCGAGCTTAGGCAGGCCGATAAACGAACGGGAACAAGCCGCCCGTTAGGAATCGACATAGATGCGGGGGACGCGCCTGCCAATTGAGCAGAGAACTTCGTAGGGGACCGTGCCTACCAGGTCGGCGATTTCGTGTGCCGTAATCGAGCAGTGGTCTGACTGGCCCAGCAGGATGATTTCATCACCGATATCCACGCCCGGAACGTCCGTCACGTCCAGCAGCGTCAGGTCCATGCTGATGTTGCCGACAATGCGGGCAACGCGTCCGCGCACGATGGCTCGCCCGCGGTTTGAAAGTGCGCGGCTCAATCCGTCCGCATAGCCCACTGGCACTGTGGCGATGCGCGAGCGGCGGCGCGTGTGGAAGGCAGCGCCGTAGCCAAGCGGCGTCCCGGTCGGCACGTCTTTCAGGTAAACCACCCGCGACTTTAATGTCAGAATCGGCTCAACCTTTGGAGGGTCAGGCACCTGTTTGCCGGGAGGCAGTATCAGCGGCAGGCAGTAACCGTAGAGCAGCGCGCCGATCCGGACCAGGTTTTCCGGGAAAGGCCAGCCCGCCGCCAGCGCTGCGCTGTTGGCAACATGGACCCATTCCGGGCTGACGCCAAGCCCGCGCACCTGGCGAAGAGCCTTTTCGAACCCCGCCGCCTGGTCTTCGGTCTGCGACGCAACCAGGTCTTCAGCCGAGGCGAGATGGGTGAACAGTCCTTTCATCTCGAGGCCCGGAAGCTCCCTGTAATGCGCAAAAAACGCCTTCAGTCGGTCGGGAGGCAGTCCGAGCCGCCCCATCCCGGTGTCAACTTTCAAGTGAAACTCAATGGGCTTGCCAAGGCTGCGCGCGCATTCGGAATAAGTATCAAGGCGAGCTGTAGAAGACAGGGTGGGAGTCAGCCGGTATTCAATCAGGTGGGCCGGATCGCTCATATAAAGCCCGCCGAGCAGCAGGATCGGCTGCTCCACGCCGGCAGCTCTCAACTCCAGGGCCTCTTCAACTGTTGCCACGCCAAACCAGTCGGCGCCGGCTTGTGCCAGCGTCCTGGCAATCGTCACGGCGCCGTGCCCGTAGGCATCTGCCTTCACCACGGCCATCACACGGCGGGGGCCCGCTGCTCGCCGCACATACTCGAAATTCCTGCGAAGCTTGGGAAGGGATATTTCGGCCCAAGTGGGCCGCAGCAGATGTTGAGTGTTTACTTTCACGTGGTTTTTCGTTGAGCTTGCCGGCTCCTCTGCCTCAGAAGGGCCGTGGCAGGCGGTCAATAGGAATCCTGGTCACGGTCGCCGGCCATGTTTTCAAACCGGACATACGACTTCATGAAAACGATGGGAATCTCTCCGGTAGGACCGTTTCTTTGCTTACCGATAATCAGTTTAGTTTCTTCTCCGCCGATATCGTTTTCCCCATCCTCGGCAGAACGGCGCTCGCGAAAAATAAAGATCACAACGTCGGCGTCCTGCTCAATCGATCCCGATTCGCGCAGGTCGGAAAGCATCGGCTTCTGGCCGGGACGCTGCTCGGGAGCGCGGCTCAACTGCGAAAGGGCCAGGACGGGGAGATTCAACTCCTTGGCAATGCTCTTCAGCCCCCGCGAAATGTAGCTGACTTCCTGCGTACGGTTCTCGTATTTCCCGTGCCCGGTTGCAAGCTGAAGATAGTCAATGATCAGCATGTCCAGGCCCTTTTCGGCCTTCAGGCGCCGGGCCTTGGCGCGAATCTGCATAATGCTAAGTGCGGGCGTATCTTCAATGTAGAGCGGTGCCTCCGCCAGTCGGCCAAGCGCCTGCGTCATTTTGGGCCAATCGTCCCGGGTGGTGAAACCTGAGCGCAGCCGGTGGCTGTCGATGCGTGCTTCCGAACAAAGAAGGCGCAACACAAGGGACTCCTTGCTCATTTCAAGAGAGAAAATCCCGACCTTCTTCCCGCAATGGACGGCCGCGTGCGAGGCAATATTCAAGCATAAAGCCGTCTTGCCCAGGGACGGCCGTGCGGCAAGAATAATCAACTCGCCCGGCTGGAATCCCGAGGTCATGTTGTCCAGTTCAACGAATCCGGTCTCAATCCCGGTGACACGGTTGCCCCGGTCGAGCAGCTTGTCGAGGTCACCAAAACTGTCCCTGACAATCTGGTGAAGATCGAAGAAGCCGGACTGTGTCCGCTTCTCGGCAATTTCAAAAATTTGGCCCTGTGCCAGGTCAATCAGGGTTTCGGGATCGTCCACTCCTTCGAAACAACGGGTGATTACGTTGTTCGAAGCGTTGATGAGACGCCGAACGAGCGACTTCTCTTTAATGATGCGGGAGTACTCTTCAATGGCTGCGGAAACGCCGATGGGGATCCCATCCGTCAGCGCCGCCAGGTATCCGGCGCCGCCAACCTTCTCCAGCAGCCCTTCACGGGAAAGTTCCTCCGAGAGAGTCACCAGGTCAATAGTGCGGTTCTTCTCGGAAAGAAGCATCATTTTTTCAAAAATCGTTCGATGCCCGTCTGAGAAGAAATCGTTCTTGTCAATAATTTCAAGGGTCTGGTTGAGTACACCGTTGTCCAGCAGGATTGAGCCCAGCAGTGCGCGTTCCGCCTCCAAGTTGTGGGGAAAGGCTTTCTCGCTGACGATAGTGCTTGCCATGGAGATCGGACCCAAATATGAAGAATGAGCAGATTATACCAACGCGGAGGAAAAACAAAAACACCATTTGCAGCCCCGGCTTCCGGCAAAAAACTTTCACATCGCCGGAGTTGCAGGAGTGCAGAGATTGCTATGATTCAGAAGCAGGTTCATCGCCTTCTGCCGCATTCCCGGCTTCACTCGCGGTGCCTGGCTCGGCCTTTGCTTCGGTTTTCGGCTCAGGCTTGGTCTCTTCTGAAGGAACGGCTTCAAGTTCGCCTTCCGGTTCCACTTTGATCTTGACTTTGACGGTAACGTCCTTATGCAGCCTGACGGGAACCTCAAATTCTCCGAGTACCTTGATAGGGCTGGCCAATTGGATCTTCCGCCTGTCGATCTTATAGCCCTGCGCGGCAAGACCATCCTCGATGTCCATGGCGGTTACGGAGCCGAACAACTGGCCCTTTTGGCTGGCCCGCCGCCTGGCAACTACCTCGATGCCCTCCATGAGCTTGGCCAGGTCCTCAGACTCGCCCCGTTCCTTGGCTTCCAGCTTCAGGAAGCGCACCCGCTGCTGTTCAACCCACTTGCGGTTCTGAGGAGTTGCCGCAATCGCCATCTTTTTGGGCAACAGATAATTCCGCCCGTAGCCGTCGGCCACTTTTACAATCTGGCCACGCAATCCAAGCGTCTCAATATTTTCAAGAAGAATGACATCCATATCCTGATTCTCCAATCACAAACGTTAGCGTCGTTGCTCCCCGGCCTGCCGTGTACCCCGTGCCTCGCGGCCCGTCCGCGCATCGGCCGGCGTAGACTAAGCCTCTGCCGCAAAGGGAAGCAAGGCGATGTTCCGTGCCTGCTTGATGGCCGTCGTCAGCTCCCGTTGATGCGGTGCGCACGTGCCGGTCAGGCGCCGTGGAAGAATTTTCCCTCGCTCCGCAACAAACGGCCCTATCAGCCTAAGGTCCTTGTAATCAATAAAACCAATTTTCTCCACGCAGAACTTGCAAACCTTGCGGCGGCGAAAGAATTGCCTGCGCCCTCCGCCAACCGGGCGCCTTGCGGAATTATTTTCTCCTGACTTCGATCGATCATAAGCCATGGGTTTCACTCTCCCTTAATTCTGAGATGCTGTTTCTGCTTCGGACTGCGGCTCACTCGCGGCCGGGGGCACTGCGGGCGCTCCCGCAGAGGGCTTCGCTTCCGCCACCGGCTTGACGCGTTCGTCGATCCGCACGGTCATGAACTTGATCACCGCATCGGTAACCTTCAATCTCCGCTCGAATTCCCTAACGGTGTCGCCGTTTCCTTCAAACGTGAACAGGACGTAGAATCCCTCCCGTTGTTTCTTCACGCGATAAGCCAGCCTGCGGCGGCCCATCTTGTCGATCTTTTCAGTCTTCCCGCCAGCCCCCGAAACAACCGTTTCCATCTGGGCGATCAACTTGTCGATTTCCTCATCGGGAACGTCTGCCCGATTGATATACATCAGTTCATATTTCGCCATAGTCCTCACAACTCCTCTGCTGGAACCCTTTTGTTAAAAAGGGTCATCGCTTTCTCCACGCCTTCCTTCAGGATGACTCGGACAGCTTGAACGGACTGTTCGATCATCCCAGCTACTGCTTCCTGGTCTCTCTCAGGGAAAGGAGTCAGAACGTAAGAAACCAGGTCGTCCACCGGCCTTTCAGGTCCCGCCCCCATCCGTATCCGCGTGAAGCAATCAGTCTCCAGAGAGCCGATGACGGACTTCAGGCCGTTATGGCCTCCCGCGCTCCCCTTTC
Source organism: Acidobacteriota bacterium (assembly GCA_021780055.1). The sequence continues at coordinate 5,973 of JAJXZM010000528.1, read as the reverse complement.
GACGAATCCTCAACGAGCCCAGCGGAAGGTCGACATCATCAACGATGACGACCAGGTCCTCCAGAGGCAGATCCAAGCTCTTCAATAAACCGGAGACGGAAATCCCGCTCAGGTTCATGAATGTCTGAGGCTTGGCCAGAATGATCTGCTCACCGTGAAACCTGGCCGAGGCAACTCTCGCACGGGCTTCGCGGCGTGAAAACTCCGCCTTACAAATTTCCGCCAGGCGGTCAACAGCCATAAACCCCAGATTGTGGGGCGTCAGGTGGTACTCGTACCCGGGGTTTCCAAGTCCCACAATCAGTTTCACCCCGCCCCTTCCATTTCTTTCTGCGCCGGCAGATTCAGGCAATCGCAGCGATTACTTCTTTTCCTTTTTGCCTTCTTCTGCTTCCTCTGCGCCTTCCTCTTCAGGCTTGCGCTTTCGGATCAGTTCTGGTTCCGCTGGCGTCGCAGCAGCCTCCACAGTCTCCGCTGCAGGCGCAGCTTCTGCCTTTGGCGCAATCACGTGGGCAACGACACGGGTGGGTTCGGCCAGCACCTTGACACTTGCCGAAACGGGCAGGTCGGCAACTCGAAGCTGTCGGCCTATCATCAACTCGGTCACATCCACAGTGATGTGCTCAGGGATGTCGTCCGGGAGGCACTCCACCTCAACTTCGCGCAGGATGAACTCGAGAACTCCACCTTGTATCTTTACGCCCTGGGATTCACCCGTAATCCGGATCGGCACCCGGAGCTTCAATTTTGCATCCCGGGCGATCCGAACCATATCAACGTGCATCAAGTCGCCACGGAGGGGTTCCCACTGCCAGTCTCGAAGCATGACTCGTGCTGGGGCCTTATCCGGCATCTGCAGCATAAAAATGGCGTTGTGTCCCGCTTCCGAATGCAAAATGCGGACGATCGCCTTGGGATCGACGGTGAGCGACACACAAGGCCCTCCCCCGCCATAAACAACTGCAGGAATGCGGCCCGAATGCCGCAAACGGCGAGCGGCGTTTTTGCCGAACGTCTCGCGTGCCTCAGCTTCAACATTAAAAATCTCAGCCATAGTTATTCACACCTCAAAATAACCTTAAAGATCGGACACCTACCACCCATTCCAAAACTCAAATAAACAGCTTGCTTACCGAAGTTTCCTTGTAAATAGATCGGATGGCCTCGGCCAGCAGTTTTGCCACACTCAAAACTTTGATGCGATCGCACGCCTGGGCTTCGGGCAGCAGAGGAATCGAGTTGGTTGCCACAACCTGTTCGAGCGGCGAGTCAATAATGTTCTGGATCGCATTCCCGGCAAAGACCCCGTGCGTGCAACACGCCAGGACCCTGCTTGCCCCTTTGCTCTTCAAGGCCTTGGCGCCCTTGGCAAGCGTGCCGCCGGTCCCGATCATGTCATCGACAATCAAGCAGGTCTTGCCCTCGACTTCTCCGATGACGTTAAACATCTCAACGACGTCAGCATCTTCACGCCGCTTGTCGATGATGGCCAGGGGCACCTTTAACCGCTTGGCAAAAGCCCGGGCACGTTCTACTCCGCCGGTGTCCGGCGAAACAACGACCAGGTTCTTCAGGCGAAGTTTGCGGAAGTAGCCCACCGTGACGGGTGTCGCGTACAGGTGGTCAACAGGAATATCGAAATAACCCTGGATCTGCCCTGCGTGCAGGTCCAGCGCCAGAACCCGGTCTGTTCCCGCCGAGGTCAGCAGGTCCGCCACCAGTTTGGCGGAGATCGGCACGCGCGGCCGATCTTTCCGGTCCTGGCGTGCATAACCGTAATAGGGCATCACTGTTGTAATCCGGTAAGCGGAAGCTCGCCGCAAAGCATCAAGAATAATCAGCAACTCAACCAGATTGTCGTTCACGGGGCGACAGGTCGGCTGGATCACAAAGACGTCGGCCCCACGAACGTTTTCCATAATCTGCAGACGCACTTCGCCGTCCGGAAAGCGGCTGACATTCATCTTTGTAAGTGGCACTCCCAGATGCTGGCTGATCTCACGTGCCAGTGCCGGGTGTGCGTTCCCCGTCATTATTTTCAACGCGTGATGTATCCGGTCTGCCATCGCGTTAGCCTTTGTTCTCGACAGTTTTTGAATCTGGCTGGGAGGCCTGGATTCGAACCAGGGTTCCATGCTCCAAAGGCATGTGTCCTACCACTGGACGACCTCCCAGTACCCTGACCCGAAAATAGAAGCCAGTTCCTTTGAGCCTTTGCGTCCGGGCCCGCTTTCTCTGGCCCCCGTCGATCGAACCAGGAAGCCCCCCGGGGCCGTTCCATCAAACGTAAAGACGCCGCAGATACGTTGCACGAGGAAGGGTCCGGACCTTAAACACCTTCCAACCGGCGGGTATCCGAGTTGCCGCTCGATTCAGTTGTTGGGCAGATTCGTAGACGGCGTATAGCGCTGAACCGCTACCCGTCAAGGAGGCTGTTTCGGCCCCGGCCCGGATAAGCTGGCGTTTGACTCTTGCCAGCTCAGGCCACCTCGCGAAAACGAACCATTCAAAATCGTTTTCGGCCGGCCCCCACGCTTCCAGGGGAAAAGGTGACCGCTTGCCCAAAACACTTATTTTAAGGTTTTTCTTCTGCTCCGTCAACCGCAAACCCAGCGCCGCATAGGCTTCCGCAGTGGAAACGGAAAACCCCGGGAAGGCAATCAGGCAATGGCGCACCGGAAGATCGGTGAGCGGATAAATCTCTTCGCCGCGGCCGCAACCCAGCACGCGGCCTCCCAGAAGAAAAAGCGGAACGTCTGATCCGAGCCTGGCGGCCAGTTCAAGACGGGCCGAAGTTCCAAGGCGGCTCCCTGACAGCCGTTCCAGCGACATTAGAGTCGCTGCCGCGTCGCTGCTGCCGCCACCCAGGCCCGCTCCCATGGGGATCTCTTTTTCAAGCCGAAGACGGATACCGCCTTTGTAACCTGTCGCGCGCTGCCAGAGCTGTGCGGCGCGGTAGACCAGGTTTTCAGGCCCCGCAGAAAGCTCCCTATGATTGCACTCCAGGCTTATACCTTTTTGGCGAGGGCCGATGCTGACTTGCAGGCGGTCCGCAAGCGCCACGGTCTGATAGACGGTCCGGATTTCGTGGAAGCCATCGGGCCGCTTGCCCATTACCCGGAGACCAACATTAATCTTGGCAAAAGCGCGCGCTTGGAGGGTCTTGATCAAGGGAAGAGAGAGGATGATGTTGGATTTTCAATACCTGAAAACGGACGTGCTCCGGATAAATGCCAGACTAACCTCTAATCTATGGCGGCTTCCGGCTGTCCAATTTGACGCTTCAGGTTGTTTACCTGCTTGCGAAGCTTGGCGGCCTGATGCGGGCCAAAGTCGCTCGATACGCTCTTGTGCTGGAATTTCAGCGCATGCTCCCATTCGGCAAGCGCCTTGGCCTTTTCACCGAGCGCCAGATAAACGTATCCGAGATGCTCACGAATGGTCGGATCGTCTGGAATCAGGTTGACAGCCTTTTCAAGTGGAGCCTGTGCCATATCGTTCCGGTTCATCTTGTGATAGGCCCAGCCCAGGCTGTCAAGATAGGCCCCGTTATTGGGCTCGATCTTAAGTGCGTCCTTGATGTATTTGACCGATTCATCAAGCCGCACACCCTGGTCCGCCAGCATATAACCAAGGTAGTTTGCGGCAGCATCGTTCAGAGGGTCAACTGCAAGAACCTTTTTAAACTGTTCCTCTGCCAGGTCGAACTTCTTTTCGCGCTCGTAGACGGAACCCAACATGAAGCGAGCATACTCCTGATCATCCGGGTCCGAACTCAGCGCAAGGGCCTTCTGAATCACCTCTTCCGCCTTGGGAAAAAGCTTGGCCTGAGAATAAATCTGGGCAATCGCCAGGTAAATATCGCGGTCGTCCGGGCTACCGGTTAGCATCTTCTCAAGCTGTGAAACCGCTTCGTCCCGGTGTCCCTGCTCACTCAGCAGCGAGGCCCGCTGTATCAGAAGCTGGCGATCCTTCGGATATTTCTTGAGAGCCGCGTCAGCCGCCTGCAACGCCTTCCGGTCCTGGTGGTTCATCTGGAGGGTCTCAACTATCAGGGCTTCGCCTCTCGGCCCCTGGTCACTTCCCAAAGCCACAATCTGCTGGAAGGTCTGGATGGCCTGGTCGTAGTTTTCCTGCGAGCGGTAGATTGAACCCAGCCGCTGCAGATAAACAGCGCGATTGTTGGCTTCCACAGGGTTGTACTTCCCGTCCGGCTTTTCAGTCTTCTTCAGTACATCCTGGAGAAGGCTGATCGCTTTGGCGTCGTTGCCCAGCGTGTCTTCCAGAACGGCTTCCTGATAAGGGATTTCAAGATTATCGGGCGCAAGGGCTCTGGCCTGTTCCAGCTCTTTCCGTGCGTCATCAAAGTTTCCCATCTGGCGGTCAAGCTGTGCCAGCCGCACATAAGACATGGGGGATTGTGGATCAGACTTTACAATTTCCTGCAGCTGCGAACGGGCTTCCTCCAGGTTTCCCTGCGCCATCAGCGTCTCAGCGTAAGCCTGCCGGATGTCTGCACTGTCCGGCTCCCGTTCAAGGGCCTTCTTAAATGCGTCCTGAGCTTTATCGAGATTATGAGTCCGGGCGTATGAACTCCCCAGCAGGTACAGCAACGAGGGGTCCATCTTGCTGTCGGGTATACTTTCGAGAAGCGAAATAATTTTCTGATATTCGCTCTGGTCATAATAGAGCTGCGTCAGATTAGTCAGGACATTTCGTGAGTCCGGATTGTCTGCCAGGACTTTCTCAAAGATCGCTTCGGCCTTCTCCGCCTGGTTGTCGGCCTTGTAAAGCCTGCCGAGCATCAAGGCCGATTCCGTGTCACTTGGATCGAGCCGGACCACGGCTTCAAATTCGGCAATGGTTTTCCGGAGCATGTCCTGGGTGACCGTTCCCTGATCAGAGCTAGAACCGCCCAGCGAACTCAGGTAGATGCGAGCCAACACCCGGTGCGCTTCCACGTCATTCGGATTAGTCTTTAGAACCGATTGGACTTCATTGATGGCGTCTTCGATGCGGCTGACCCGCCAGTAGAGCTCGCCAAGCTGCACACGGAGGAAGAGCGATTCGGGATCGGCCTGGATGGCCTTCTGGTATTCGGCAATCGCGCGGTCAACGTAGTCGCTGCGATTGTAGATGCCGGCCAAGTCCTTGTAACGCTGCGCCAGCATGTAATGGTAGTAAGCCGCCGCGTGGTCCGGAGTTCCCGTTACCTGCTGAGTGGCACTTCCGGTCTTGTCTTGTGCCGGAGTTTGCGCCCGCGCTACTCCAAGGGCCGCGCAAAGAAAAATACCGATCCCGGCAGCCCCCAATCTCGTTGTTTTTGTTGTCATTTGCCTACTTCGCCCTTTTACACCGTCCCTCGAATTATCGCATACGGCCAAGAGGGTGTCAAAAATTGACAACGGCCTGATTTTGGCCTGTGACGGCGGGTTAATGCCCTCCTCTGGCGGCCCCAACGGCGCAAGAAGCCTCCAGCTTTTTCCACCCCGTGAGCGCCCGCTGGGCCACCGCAAGAATCGGATTGCCAACGCCCGGCGTCCGCATCAAGATGGTCAACAGGGAGAATTACCAAATGAATTCGATGCCAGACGATTACGCGCGAATTGAGAAGGCGATCTATTACCTGGATGAGCGCTTTCCGGAGCAGCCCGATCTTGCGGAGGTTGCGAAGAGCGTCAACCTCAGCCCGTTTCACTTTCAGCGGCTTTTCCGGCGCTGGGCGGGCATCAGTCCCAAGCGCTTCCTGCAATTTCTAATGCTGGACTACGCCAAGCACGCGCTCGACGAATCCGGGAATGTTCTTGACGCCGCCTACGCCGCAGGGCTTTCAAGTCCCAGCCGTCTGCACGATCTGTTTGTCAGCGTGGAAGCCGTTACGCCCGGCGAATTCAAGAAGCGCGGCGCGGGACTGAGTATGCGTTACGGCTTCCACCCCAGCCCTTTCGGCGAATGCCTGCTGGCCGTGACCGA
>JAJXZM010000206.1 GCA_021780055.1 Acidobacteriota bacterium | reverse complement strand
CGTTGGCTGGCCACCGGAAACACCTCGGGAAAGCTCACCGTCTGGGACTGGAGCACTCGACGCGAGGCCACCAATTTCGCCATGAATGCCGAGTGGTTCGGCCTGCTCCGGTTTTCACGGAGTGGAAATTTCTTTTTTGCGACGGTCGTGGACAACGCCTGGGATGGCCGGACGCGGATCTGGCGAACCGGTCAGTGGCAGGAGGTAACGCCGGCCACCATGCGCTCCGCCAACATCTGGTCGGCAGAGCTTGCGCCTAACGATCGCACCCTTGCGGTCGGCTACGGCGACGGGAGCATTAGACTGTTCGACTTTGCCACAGGGGAGCAGCAAGCCACCCTCAACAACCATGCCGCGCAGGTCAACGGGCTGCTGTTCACACCCGACGGTCGCAAGCTGATTTCCTCGAGCCTCGACCGTTCCACCCGGATCTGGGATGTGTCAGCCGGTCGCGAATCGGCGACGCTGCATGGTCTGGTGGGGTTTGCCATCGCCTTAACGCCTGACGGCCGAAGGCTCGCCACGGGCGGCGAGTTGCCTGAAAGCGCGGTTAAACTCTGGGACCCAATTGCAGGTCGAGAGGTGCTATCGTTGCCAGGGCGTGGCGAATTCTTCGGCCAGGTGATTTTTTCGCCGGACGGAAGTCTGCTGGCAGCTATCTCCCTCAGTGGCACCGCCAATCTTTGGAGAGTCCCTTCGTGGGAGGAAATCAAGTCCACTGAGCACAAGGCTGTGCTTCCGTAAGGCAGGGCCGGTTCGCCGACTGCGGATTCTCAGGGCAAGCCGGGCCGTTTGGGCGGCGGTTCGTAGTTTCTGTCCCAGTATAGCTGCCAGAGGCGATCCAGCTTTACCAATTCCCCGTGACCGTCAAAAAAGGACACGTTCACGGCACCCGGGAGCGGTTGGTCGGTGGGCCAGACGCGCGGCGTCGGATTCGGGTGGTTGCCGTGGCGTATTAGAACAACATTATTGATGGTCCACGGCACAGGAAATGTCACCCAGGGTTCGATCAAATTCCCGCTGGGAAAGACCGCATCCAAGAACTCCACCCAGTAAAACGCCCCGTCAGCGAGAACCGGCGTCGTGCTCGGGTGCGCGACCTGATTCTCGCTCTTGAATGCCTGGCACGAAGGTCCAACTCCGCCAGGTGCTACTTGCACAAACGCATTGTTCAGGGCGTAACTTCCCGCCCGGAAATCGTCTGGGGAAGTGTCGGCCGGCCCCACATAAGAGTGGTCTCGATAGGCATTGGTGACCCAGAAACTCCATCCTCGGGTCTGCCACGCCAACCCTGCTCGGCCCAACGTGAAGGGATGCCCCCCCCAGTTAAGCTCAATGGCGGCTGGATCGCTGACAGCCGGCGCACTGGGACAGATCCAGCCCAGTTCCTTGCGCCCTCCTTCTTCCAGCAGCCAGTCGTCTATGTCCGGCCCCGCCAAATGCCCGCCAGTATCCGCCAATGTTGATCGATAGCTCAGGTTGATCTGGCGCTGATTGCTGAGGCACATGGTGGTGTGGGCTTTCTGTTTCGCTCGCGACAGTGCTGGCAAGAGCAGCGCCGCGAGAATCCCGATGATGGCGATCATAACTAGCAGCTCAACAAGCGTAAAGCCACTGAACGCGAGAAACCTCCGCCCCGACCGCCACTCTGACGGCTTGGACCTGGCTTTTGACTGAAGCTTCATTCGCATGATCTCTTCCCATCGCCTGAATACTCGTGCCTGCGGAGTCGGACGAACAGGACGCGGCTCTTTCCGAGAAGGTCAATCCTGTACGCCCACCCGGTAGAAAAGTTGGCGCCAGGCGGTCGCATTGGTTTCCGTGAACGTGGTGGTGTCGGCTTGGCCGGGAATATTCGTAACCAGCAGCGTAAATACCGGGCTCGCTGAAAGGTTGGTGCTGCGCTCAAGGAAATAGTCCACCCCGGCGACACTTTGCCAAGTGACCTTCAGATCGTTGCCATCCGCCGCAGCCGACAGCAGCCGCAGCACTGAAAGCGCGTTGGTCGGCACCGTCTGGCAACGCCACTCCTGCCAGTTATTCATTCCGTCAGCGTCCTCGTCTGTAAAATCAGCGGAACCGTCAAAGGGCAACTCGTATTGCTGGAGCCAGGCGTAAGAGATGGCCGAGTTCGGGGACTGGAATTCGTAGGCGCCGATGTCCACCGTGCCGCCGACGATACGAGGGTGGCCATCCAAATCAGTGGACCCAGGGACGAAGGCATTGCGGCCAGCATTGATGCAGGGAGAGTTGGATTGCAGGCGCAGGTTGCCGCCCGCGTAACCCAAGAACCGCGGCGCATTGGTGATGTTGCCGACGCCGTTGTTGGGCATCGGCGTGGTGCAACAATAGTTCATCGGGGTGTACTGATCTTGGAGGTAGTTGGGGCCATTGGTGGCGGTGTTGAAATAGAGGATGCAGTTGTTCAGCGTGCTGACATACGCCCCGCCGCCATCAGCGCCAGCAGAGTTGCCTGTCAGCGTGCAGTTCTTCAGCGTGCTATTGTACGCACCGCCCCCATAAGAGAACGCCGAGTTGCGGGTCAACGTGCAGTTGTTAAGCACGGCAACTGCTCCGCCCGCCCATTCCGCCGCGTTGCCCGTCAGGGTGCAGCCGTTCAGGATGCTATCATAGGCTCCGCCTCCGCCGCCACGCAGTGTCGAACCAGTGGCAGAGTTACCGATCAGCGTGCAGTTGTTGAGTGTGCCAGACCATGCTCCACCCCCTGCGCCGGCTGAGTTGCCCGCCAGCACACAATTGGAAACGACCGCACTCCTAGATTCGCACCACACGCCGCCTCCGCTGCGCTCCTTCACGTCAGGAACGGCCACCGCAGCTCGTGTCGCTCCACCGGTCAAGGTAAACCCGGACAAGCTGGCATCGTTGGCGAGATACATGCAGCGCACCGCACTATCGCCGTTCGTATTGCCGGGAACCTGGTAACCTTGGATCACCGTGAACTGGGGGCCGTTGACACTCCGCAGCACGAGCGGCTTGTCCACCGCCACCCGATTGACCAAGAGGTCTGTCCCCACCGCCCGCCCGCCGGTGGCGTAGATACCATTGGTCACCGCGACCTCGTCGCCCGGCGCGGCGGCGTCCACCGCATCCTGGATCACCGACGCGGCGGTGGCCCAATTCGTGTAGGGAGGCGTGGGATGGGCGCTGCCGGCATCTACGAATCGCGTGATGGGCACCTGGTACGTCCAGACAGAGAGGTTATCAAAGGTGGCCTTGGGCACGGGCTGCCGACCGTCCGTGTATTGGAAGACGCCCAACCACACCGCATCAGCGATCGGCGGTGTTCCGGGGGCGTCCGGAGCCACATCATTCAATCGTATGCCGGTCAAGGCTTGGAACTGCGCCGCAGTCAGCGTCGGGTCCGCGCCCGGTGTGTCCACAACACTGTGTTCATAGAGCACCGTGCTGGGGTCGGCCATATCCAAGACACGGGTGGTGAGCACGAGGTTGGCCTGCACCCGAGTGAGCGCGAGAGCGAGGATGACGTTGGTGCTCCTAAGCGGCACTCTCTCGCAAGACAAGAAACAGTAGCTGCCGTTCGCCGACCATTTCAGCAGGAATACGAACTCCTGCCCTTTATGGAAAATGTACCCGGCCCCCGTGTCGCTGCCGACCGTCAGGATGGCCGTGTTGGTGCCGTTCTCGTTGAGGTCAACCAGTTCCGCCCGCCATTCCCGGGTCGTGCCGTCGCTTACAGTCCAGGTTTTGGGATACCCGGCCATCACATACGAGTCGTACGTGGAATGCGTCGGCAGGGGAAAATTCCCGAATATGCTGAACTGAGCGTTGCTCTCCAGGACACTGCCCCTGCCTTCGATTCTTCCATTGAAACGGTTGTCAGCAAAATCGTCGATGGCTTCGCGATTAGTGAGCAGGCCCGGGCAGACGACGTAAAGGTGCGCCACCGTGCTGGTCTGCGCCCCCCCGGGATTGGTTACCACGGCACGGTAATCCCACGCGTCCCAGGACTGCACATTAGTCAGCAC